>JBFHKO010000080.1:0-10666 GCA_041595355.1 Aeromonadaceae bacterium | reverse complement strand
ATCCGCAGGCCAGCAACAAGCAGGATTTTACGGGAGCGGTAGAGAGCACGGGCACCTTCACGTCGGGCAAGAACGGCCAAATCACGGCCAGTCTGACGGTGTCCCCCCCCGAGTCTGAGTTGGTTTGTCCTGGCGGACAGAAGCGGATCCTGGCCTGTGTGACCTATCAGGATATTACGCTGGAAGATACGTCCAATGGGGTGACTGCGGATGTGCCGGGCTCGCTTGCCAAGACCTTCTTCAATCTGGAAGGGTGCCCCTGATAGGGAGGCATGGCACGAAAAATAATCTAACCCTTGCCAGCCGGCGTTGTAGCCCGGCTGGCGCCTGGGTCTGCTGGCTGCTCATCCGGGCCGGCAGCAATCCGAGGGGGGCTTTTACCGAAACCCCCGCATCTCGCATATAGTTTAAGCAGTCAATCCCGACTGAGGAGGGGCCTGCATCATGGCGCATACCGATGCCGATACGGATACCGGTGGGGGGAGAGCGGTGGAACATGAGAGCCGGCAGCGCATGGCGGCCGCCGCCGAGGCGTTGCTGCGCAGCCAGGGGTATGCCGGCATGACCCTGGAGGCCATCGCCGCAGAGGCGAAGCTGCCCCTCGAGCGGGTGTTGGCACTCTTCGGCTCGCGCCTTGATGTGCTGGCGGCTCTGTTCGAGCAGCTGATGCTGGCCGAGGCGGGGCCCGCGCGATCCGATGGGCCGGAGGGGGAGGCCAGCGCCTGCGAGCAGGTGCGTCGGCTGGCCATCCGGGCTCGTCAGCGGCATGGCGCCGAGCAGCGGGTGCGACTCAGGCTGAAGGCGGCCGGCGTGACAGAGGCAGAGCTGCACCATGTGACTGGCGAGGGGCGGGCCCGGCATCACGATACCCAGGCTGGCAACCTCGAGCGGCTGGCCGAGGCGGGCTGGTTGAAATCGGAGCTGGATGTGGCCGCCGCCGGCGCCATTTTGCAGGCCCTGAGCGGTGCCGAGCTCTATCGGCGGCTGGTGCTCGAGTGTGGCTGGTCGGCGGAGCGTTACGAAGGCTGGCTGTTCGAGACCCTGGTATTGGCCCTGGGAGGGCCGCGGCGACCGGACCGCGACTGACGCGCGGGCTGTCTCACATCGCCTCCAGCCAGGCGTGTTGCTGCTGCAGCTGATAGAGGCTGGCATAGTGCTGGTCGAGCGCCAGCAGCTCGGCATGCCGACCGCGCTCCAGCACCCGGCCCTGGGCGAGCAATATGATTTCGTCGGCGTCGACGATGGTCGATAGCCGGTGCGCCACGGCGATGAGGGTGTAGTGCCGGCGCAGGTGCGCCAGTGCTCGCTGCAGCAGCACCTCGGTCTGGGAGTCCACACTGGCGGTGGCCTCGTCGAGGATCAGGATGCGGGGCTTGCCCACCAGCGCCCGGGCAAAGGAGAGCAGCTGGCGTTGTCCCGTCGACAGATTTTTGCCGCCTTCCTCCATGGGCATGGCCAGCCCCAGCGGGCTGCTTCGTACCAGCTCGGCCAGCTGTACCTGCTCCAGGGCCTGCCAGAGATCGCTGTCCCGCAGTTGTGTCCGCCCCAGGCGCAGGTTGTCCGCCAGACTGCCGGAGAAGATAAACGGATCCTGCTGCACCAGGCCAATTTGCCGACGCAGGGCGGTCAGCTCCAGACTGGCCAGCGGCTGGCCGTCCAGGCAGATCTGGCCGGCGTCGGGGGCATAGAGGCCCATCAGCAGGCTGATGAGGGTCGACTTGCCGCTGCCGGTATGGCCGACGATGGCCAGCATGTGTCCTGCCGGCACGTTGAAACTCACATCGCGCACTATGGGCTCCTCTGGCTGGTAGCCAAAGCTCACCGCCTCGAAGCTCAGGGCGCCGTTCAGTTGCGGCGTCTGGCCACCGAGACGCTCCTTGGGCTCATCCATCAGGCCAAAGACCCGCTCGCCGGCCACCATGGCCTGCTGCAACTGGGCGAGCTGGTTGGTCATGGCATTGATGGGCTCGACCATGCGTCCCAGGTAGCTGACAAAGGCATAGATGATCCCGACGGGGATCAGCTGGCTGCCCTGCAGACCGAACAGGGCGAGCAGTCCCATCAGCACCAGCATGTGCAGCAGATCGATGAGCGGGCGCAGCAGCAGGCCGTTGAGTCGCAGGCTGCGGCCCCGGGCCTGGCAGTGGCGTTGATTGACGGCGTCGAAGGCGGCCGCGAAATGCAGCTCTTGGCTCAGGGTCTGGATCACCGTCATGCCCTGCAGGGATTCGTTCAGCCGGCCGTTGATGTCGGACAGCAGGGCGCGGGTGGCGCGCACTATGGGCACTGACAGCCGCTGATAGAGCCACATGACGGCCAGGGCACCCAGCAGCAGTGGCAGGGCGACCAGGCACAGTTGCCAGTCCAGCAGTGCCATGGCGCCGAGGATGCCGAGCAGCAGCACGCATTTTTGCACGAACTGGCCAATCACCTGGACGTAGAGGTTCATCAGGGCCTCGGTGTCGTTGGTGATGGTGGAGATGAGGCTGCCGGTCTTGTGGTGATCCAGATAGCGCGCCGGCAGGCGCAGGGCCCCGGCAAAGACCTGCTCGCGAATGCGTTGCACTATGGCCTGGGCAACCCGGCTGAACTGCAGGGATTGCAGATAGAAGCCCAGCGCCGAGAGCCCCTGCAGCGCCAGGTAGCCGGCGCCGAGCCACAGGCTGGCGGCCAGGTCCCAGCGGCCCGGGCTCAGATAATCGTCGATAAAGAGTTTGATCAGCATGGGGCCGCCCACCTCCGCCAGGGTGGCCAGTAACAGCAGGCCGCCCCCCAGCCACAGCGGCCGGGCGTGGGAGCGGCAGTAGCCCAGCAACCGTCGGAGGGTGGCGTTCATGCGGAGGTCTCCCAGCCCTGCTCCAGACGCTGGTAGCGCCACATGCGGGCATACCAGCCGTCCTGGGCCAGCAGTTCGGCATGCCGCCCCTGTTCGATGAGACGGCCCTTGTCGAGCACCAGTATCTGCCCGGCCAGCTCCACGGCGCTCATGCGGTGGCTGACCACCAGCACGGTCCGCTCCTTCAGGGCGTCACGCAGGTGCATGAGGATCGCCTGTTCGGTGCGGGCATCCACCGCCGACAGGGCATCGTCGAGCAGCAGTATGGGCGCCTGCAGCAGCAGCGCGCGGGCGATGGCGATGCGCTGCTTTTGGCCACCGGAGAGGGTGATGCCGCTCTCGCCTACCTGGGTCTGATAGCCCTTGGGAAATGCCATGATGTCGTCGTGGATGCAGGCGCTGCGCGCCGCCTGCTCGATGTCGGTGCGGGCGGCATCGGGGCGACCGAGGGCGATGTTATCGGCGATGCTCATGGAAAACAGGAACGGCTCCTGGGGCACGTAGGCGAAGGCGCGGCGCAGGCTCTGCAGCTGCAGTCGTGGCAGGGGTTGCGTGCCGAGGCGCAGCTCGCCATCGCTGGGATCCTCCAGTCGCAGCAGCAGGTTGAGCAGGCTGCTCTTGCCGGCCCCGGTACGGCCGACGATGCCGACCAGCTCACCGGCCTGAATCGTGAGTCGCAGATCCTGCAAGATGGGCGGGCCCTCCCCCCGTGCATGCCGGCGCAAGTTCACTGACAGGGGCGTGGCTGAGTCGAGGGGCTCGGCATCCGCCGGCGAACGGATGAGGCTCTGCTCGGCCAGGATGGCCTCGATGCGCCCATAGGCCGCGCTGCCCCGCTCTATGATGTTGAACAGCCAGGCGAGGGCGAACATGGGCCAGATGAGCTGTCCCAGGTAGAGGGAGAAACTGGTCAGCTGGCCGATGCTGAGCTCGCCCCGGTGTACCAGCCAGCCGCCGCCACCCACGGCCAGCAGGTAGGAGGCGCCGATGCACAGGTAGATCACCGGTTCGAATTTGGCGTCGATGCGTGCCACGGCCAGATTGGCTGCCCCGGCGTCGCGGGCCAGATCGGCGAAGCGCTGCTGCGCCAGCGGCTCGACGGCAAAGGCTTTCAGCACCCGGATGCCGGAGAGGGCCTCCTGGGTCTGGTTGTTCAGCTGCCCGAAGGCGGCCTGGGCGTGCCGGTAGGCGTGGTGGATCTGGTTGCCGAAGCGGTGCATGCAAAGTGCCATCACCGGCAGGGGCAGCAGTGCCAGCAGGGTGAGCGACCAGGAGTAGCGACTGCACATGATGAAGAGCACCAGCCCGCCCATCAGCAGCGAGTCGACCAGCGTCAGTACGCCGTCGCCGGCGGTCTGCTCCACGGCCTGGATGTCGTTGGTGGCATGAGCCATCAGATCGCCGGTGCGGTGCTGCTGGAAAAAGGCCGGGCTCATGTGGCAGAAATGGGTGAATAGCCGGCTGCGCAGCAGGTAGGCCAGCTTGTAGGCACTGCCGTAGAGGAGCACCCGCCAGACGAAACGCAGGCCGTAGATGCCGACTCCGAGCAGGGCGAAGAGGCCCAAATAGGGCAGCAGGATGCTCAGGGAGGGGCCGCCCTGGACGATGCGATCGATGCTGTGGCCGATGAGGGCGGGAGGAATGGCCTGCATGCCGGCCACCAGCCCCAGCAGCAGCACCGTCACCAGGTAGCGCCGCCACTCGGCCTTGAAAAACCAGGCCAGACGCAATAAAACCGACAAACAGACTCTCACTCACGATGGCAGGTACCGGTCCAGTGTAACAAACCGCCTTTGAAATGACAGCGCGTCGCGGTTATCCCTGTCTGTCAGTCGGAGTGAGTCACCTAGTTGCTGTAGGGAAAGGCCAGCAGGCGTTGGCATCGGCGTGGCAGCAGGGGCAGCGGTGCCGGCAGGCGACTGGGCGTGATATGGGTCGGCTCGTCCAGCCAGGAGAGCAGCTCGCCGCCGCAGCCGTCACCGGCCGGCACGGCCTTCTGAGGCTGGCAATCCTGGCTGTCGGCCGGGCAGCGCAGGCGGACATGCAGGTGGGAACTGTGGCCGAACCAGGGGCGGATCTTGCGCAGCCAGGCGCGTGAGCCGCTGGTGCGCCGGCACAATTCGAGTTTGATGGGGGGACTGACGAAGATGCGATCCACCCGTGGGTCGCTGGCCGCCAGGCGCAGCAGGGTGAGGTGGTTGGCCTGGAAGCGGGTACGATCCAGGCGGCGACTGTCATGGTTGACCAGATCCAGCGGACGCGGATTGTTGCGCTGGTTCATCGACAGGGGGCGAGAGGGCATGCGAAACCAGATGTCGGCATCCAGACCGCTCTGATGGCTGCGGTGGCCAAAGTCGAAGGGGCCGCCACGGACCATGGCCAGATCCCCGAACAGCAGGGTGGGCAACCCCTGCTGGCGGCTCTGCCAGGCCAGGTTGCGCAGGTAGTGGATGAGGTCGGGGTGCCCGTAGTAGCGACGCTGAGCGGGGCGTAACACCTGGTAGCCCGGGCCTGACAACGGCAGAGCCTCGGCGCCTTGCAGACAGCCGGCGCTGTAGGAGCCGATGGCTTCGGGGCGACCGGCGGCGGCTTGTTGTTGCAGGGCCCAGGGATTGGCCAGGGCCAGCAGTAGTAACCAGCTCAGCATGTGGGGGCTCCTTGCGGCAGCTCAATGGGCCGGTGTCTGCGCACGCCGGCCGGCAAGCGGCCAGTCAGCGTTCAGATCTCGGCGCCTTCGTGGTCGTCGGCAAAATACCAGTAGCCTTCGTTGATGAGCTGGGTCAGCCAGGCCAGCAGGGCCGGCTGCTCCAGCAAACCGGGCCATTGGCGGCCCAGCGACGCGGGGGCGAACTGGGGGCTGTCGGCGAGCAGGCGCGCCAGGAGAGCGCCGCCGGCGGGCACCGGCCAGGGCTCGCCCTTGATGAACAGGGTATCCGGCTCCGGGGTCAGGTAGAGGCAGCGCAGCCCGGGCAAGCGGCACAGGGGAGCGCCGGTCAGCAAGCGATCGAAGATCTCGCCCTCCAGATAAGCCGGCTCTGTCGGTGCCAGATCCAGCTCGTGGCGCGGCTGGCTGAGGTATTCGCCCAACCAGGCCCGGAAGGTGGGCTCGTCCTGCAGCAGATCCGTCATCAGGCCGCGCAGGCGGCTGACGGCCTGTTCATCCACGCGCCCGGGTTGAGCGCTGATCTGCAGATCGGGATCGCCATAGCGCTGGTCGCCCAGCTCGTGCTGCAGCAGGAAATCGGCGAAGCCGCTCAGCAGATCCCGCTGGTTGGGGGCGCGAAAGCCTACCGAGTAGTTGAGGGCCGGCTCGAGGGCGTGTCCCTCGTGGGGAAAACCCGGCGGAATGTAGATGAGGTCACCGGGCTCCAGGATGACGTCCAGCACCGCCTCGAAGGGCTCGACCTGCAGCAGGTCAGGGTGGGGGGTATGGGGGCGCAGCGGGGTGCGGGCGCCGATGCGCCAGCGGCGCCGGCCCTGGCCCTGAATGATGAAGACATCGTATTGATCCACATGAGGACCGACGCCGCCGCCGGGGACGGAGAACGAGACCATGAGATCCTCCAGCCGCCAGTTCGGCAGCTGGCGAAAGGGGGTCATCAGTTCGGCTACCGGCTCGGACCAGTGATCCACGGCCTGTACCAGCAGACACCAGTCCTGTTCGCTCCAGTCATCGAAGTGGCTGAAGGGCCCCTGCTCTACCCGCCAGTGGTGATCCTGTCTGGCCACCCGGCGGCTGTCTATCTCGGCTTCCATCGCCAGCCCGGCCAGTTCATCCGGGGTGATGGGATCCTGGAAGTCGGGAAAGGCCTGCCGGAGGCAGCAGGGCTGGCGTTGCCAATGCTGACGGAGAAAATCGGACCAGTCGATACGGCAAGAAGTCATGGCTATTATCCGGTGTTGTCACCAGGCTGCACTCGGCAGCCAAAAAAAGCGCCCGGGAATGAGCGCTTGGGTCCAGTGCTGAGTATAGAGCAGCCTGGCTCGCCTCAGGGGTTGCGGCTGGCCTGGAGCAGGCTCTTGATGTCCTCGGCCGAGCGGGGCGCACCGCGCAGCATGCTGTTGCCGATGACGAAGGCCGGGGTGCCGGTGATCCCCAGTGCCTGGGCCAGCTCGTAATTTTCCTTCAGACGCTGCTCGATGGCCGGATCCTTGAGCTTGGCGTTGACCTTGCTCCAGTCGATGCCGAGCCCGGTGACGATGGCTTCGATCTCCGAGGCCTGCTTGAGGGGCGCCGCATGGTTCATCAGCGCATTGTGCACGGCCTCGTATTTGTCCGGCTGCAGCGCCTGTACCGCCAGGGCCACGCGGGCCGCCAGTTGGGAAGTCTCGGTCAGGATGGGGAATTCCTTGTAGACGTAGCGCACTTTTACATCCTCGGCCAGCACCTGTTGCATGACCGGTTGGGCGCGTTTGCAGTAGCCGCAGTTGTAATCGAAAAATTCGACGATGGTGACATCCCCCTTGGGATTGCCCCCCACGGGATCCTTGGCTTGCTTGAACAACTGCTGGGCATGGCGCTGGATGAGGGCACTGTCGGCCTGCTCCTGCTCGGCCTCCTGTTTGGCCCGCAGGGCGGTGGACATTTCGACCAGTATCTCGGGATGACTGACCAGGTATTCGTGCACAATGCGCTCGACATCGGTCCGGTTCATCTCGGCCTGACTGGCCAGGGGCAGCAGACAGGCCAGGGCGGCCAGGGAAAGGGATTTGAATTTCATGACGGCTCGGCTCATTGGGGATCAACTCGTTATATATCGGAACAGTCGTTGCGCAAGTCAAGGAAAACCCGGATTTCAGATGCCGGGATGGGACGGACTCAACCTAGCGGCGGGTTTTCTCCGTGGTGTCGACCGGGGGCGGGCTTGGCTCGTCGCTCGGCAACAGGCCGACCTCCCGGTAATAGCGTAGCGCACCCGGGTGCAGGGGGGCGCTCAGTCCCTGGGTGAGCAGGGTTTCTTTTTTCAGCAGGGCAAAGGCCGGATGCAGGCGCTTGAACTGTCCAAAATTGTCAAACACCGACTTGACCAGCTGATAGGCCTGTTCGTCGGGCAGATCGGCGCTGGTCACCAGGGTCGCCTGTACGCCAAAGGTGGCCACCTCTTCATCGGCGCCCCGGTAGAGCCCGGCCGGTATGCGCACCGGGCTGAAATAGGGGTGCGCCTGCAACAGGCTATCCACGGCGGGACCCGCCACCGGCAGCAGGCGGATGTTGCAGCTGCTGCTGGCCTCCTTGAGGGTGCCGCTGGGATGGCCGACCATGTAGGCGAACGCGTCAATTTTGCCGTCGCACAGCGCCCTGGCGCGCTCGGCTGCCGGTAGGCTGGCCAGCAGACTGAAGGCACTGCTGTCCCAGCCCTGGGCCTGCATCAGCGCCGCCATGCTGCTGCGATCCCCGGAGCCGGGGTTGCCGATATCGAGGCGCTTGCCGGGCAGATCGGCCAGCGTGCGAATGCCCCCGTCTTGGCGTACCACCAGGGTCAGGGATTCGGGATGCAGGCTGAACAGGCTGCGCAGCTTGTCGAACGGCCCCGTCTCGGCGAAGCCATCCAGCCCCTGAAACGCCAAGTATTGGGTATCCGATTGCACCACGGCCACGGCGAGGCGTCCGTCGCGCAACTGCTGCAGGTTGTAGATGGAGCCGGGCGTCGAGACGATGGAGCAGCGGATCCGGTGCTGGGGTTGCTCCTTGTTGACCAGCCGGCAGATGGCGCCGCCCGCAGGGTAATAGACGCCGGTCACGCTGCCGGTGCCTATGGTGAGGGCCTGGTTTTCTCCCGCCGCCTGGGCGAGGGGGGCGAGCAGCAGGCTGGCGAGACTGAGCAAACAGAGCCGATAGCGGTTGACGGACATGTTCCATCCTTGTTTAGCAACGCCAGCTGACGTGGACAGGCCGGCGACATTTCGCCGGCGGCATGGGGGTCGCCCATGCTTCGCCGGCGTGAGCATGGACAGGGGCAGACCGGCCACGGCATGGGTGGCAACGCAGCCTGCCCGCAGCGTGCGAGGCTAGCCGGCGGGGGTATTGCGCCGGGCGGCGATCACGGCCAGCATGCGCTCCAGGGCCTGCTCGAGCAGGGCACGGCGACATCCGAAGTTTAGGCGCACGAAGCGGGCATCGCCGAACTGGCCGCCCGGGGAGAGGCCGACACCGCCCTCCTCGAAGGCGCGGATGGGATCTTCGAGGCCCAGGCCCGAGACATCGATCCAGGCCAGGTAGGTGGCCTCGAGGCGGGCGATATGGATGCCGGGCACCTGGCCCAGCGTGGCCACGACCAGATCCCGGTTGGCGCGCAGGTAGGCCAGTTGGGCGTCCAGCCAGGGCTCGCCTTCGGCATAGGCCGCCTCGGCGGCGATGAAGCCCAGCAGGTTGTTGTCGGCCATCAGGCCGCGCATGGCCTGCTGCAGTCGAAAACGCAATTTGGCATCCGGAATGAGGGCAAAGGAGCAGCAGAGTCCGGCGATGTTGAAGGTCGTGCTCGGCGCCATCAACACGGCGCTGCGGGCCGCGGCCTGGGGGGAGAGGCTGGCAAAGGGAATGTGTGTCACCCCCGGCTCCAGCAGCAGATCACAGTGGATCTCCTCGGAGCAGACCACCAGATCGTGACGCTCGGCGATGTCGGCGATGCGCAGCAGTTCGTCGCGGGTGAAGACGGTGCCACCGGGATTGTGAGGATTGCAGAGCAACAGCAGATCGGCCTCGGGCGCCAGAGCTTCCAGTGCCGCGAAATCGGGCACCCAGCGTTCCTCGACCAGCTGCATCGGCAGGTGACTGACCGGGCGCTCGTTATAGCCGGCGGCGTGCAGGAAGGGGTAGTAGACCGGCGTCGGCGTGATGACGCTGCGCCCCGGCCGGCTCCAGGCGCGGCAGGCAAAGTTGAGTCCAGGGACCACGCCGGGCATGAACAGCAACCAGTCGGCTTCGACCTGCCAGCCATAGCGGTCACGCATCCGTTGCAGGATCAGTTGTACCAGCCGGGGCGAGGGGCGGCTATAGCCGAAGACGCCATGGGCCACCCGCTGCTGCAGGGCGGCAATCACCGCCGGCGGCGCGCTGAAATCGGTATCCGCCACCCATAATGGCAGCACGTCCCGATCGCCGAATTTGTCCCATTTCAGGCTCTGGGTTCCACGGCGGTCAATGGGTAAATCGAAGTCAGACATGACAATTCTCATGGTTGCGCAAAGGGGACACTGTAAAAAGATTCCGATCCGGGAGCAAGAGGGCGGCTTGAGTTTCTGGCGCCGGGCTTTCTACAATGGCGGCTTCATGGCTGGGAGGTACTATGCTGGAACCCGCGCTGCTGCGCCGTTGGCATCTGGATGGAATGTCGCTTTCGTTCATGTCGGTCACCTTCATGACAGGCATGGTGGCGGCACTGATGGTGCCGACGCTGAGCCTGTTTCTGACCCAGGAGGTGCAGGTGCGCCCCCTGCTGGTGGGGCTCTTCTATACCGTCAATGCCGTGGCGGGCATTCTGGTCAGCCAGTTGCTGGCCCGGCGTTCGGATGACAGGGGCAGTCGCAAGCGGCTGATCCTCTGGTGTTGCCTGAGCGGCATTGCCGGCGGCCTGCTCTTTGCCGTCAACCGCCAGTATGGGGTACTGCTGACGTTGGGAGTGCTGTTCCTCAGTCTGGCCGCCACCGCCACGCCCCAGGTGTTTGCCCTGGCAAGGGAGTATACGGACCGCGAAGGGCGTCCTGCCGTCATGTTTACCTCCGTCATGCGCGCCCAGTTTTCGCTGGCCTGGGTACTGGGTCCCCCCCTGGCCTTTGCGGTGGCCGCCCAGTGGGGATTTGGTGCGCTCTTCGTCGCCGGCAGCCTGGTCT
>JBFHKO010000079.1:0-10671 GCA_041595355.1 Aeromonadaceae bacterium | reverse complement strand
CGCCTTGCCGTTGGTGTCGAACAGGTAGCAGTGCTCCGGCGGTAGCTCCACGCCCACCTGCTGCCCGGTCTTGATGGGCGAACGCTCGGCGTTGCGCACCACCCACGGCTCGCTGGCGTTGCCGTTGTCCAGGTACAGGTAGGTCTCGTTGCCCATGTGCTCCACGAACAAGACCCTGGCCTGGTACTGGGCGCTGTCGACATCGCCCCACTGGATGTGCTCCGGGCGTATCCCTAAGTTCACGCTCTGCCCTTCCGCCGCCGTCGGCGAACGCACCGGTAGGGTCAGCTCCCGACCGTTGTCCAGCCGTACCAGGCTCTGGTTCTCGCCGGCGCGCACCAGCTTGGCCGGAATGAGGTTCATCTTCGGCGAGCCGATGAACTGGGCCACGAACTCGTTGGCCGGGTGGTCATACAGCTCCAGCGGCGTGCCCACCTGCTCCACGTTGCCCTTGTTCAGCACCACGATACGGTTCGCCAGGGTCATGGCCTCCACCTGGTCGTGAGTCACGTAAATGATGGTCGAGCCCAGCCGCTGGTGCAGATTGGCAATCTCCATGCGCATCTGCACCCGCAGCGACGCATCCAGGTTCGACAGCGGCTCGTCGAACAGGAACAGCTTCGGCTCACGGGCGATGGAGCGGCCGATGGCCACCCGCTGACGCTGACCACCGGACAGGTCCTTGGGCCGGCGTTGCAGCAGCGGCTCCAGCTGTAGCACCCGCGCCGCCTCCTCTACCCGTGCCACGATCTCGGCCTCCGGCATCTTAGCCAGCCGCATGCCGAAGGCAATGTTCTCGTACACGCTCATGTGCGGATACAGCGCATAGGACTGGAACACCATGCCGATGCCGCGCTCGGACGGCGTGTCGTCATTCACGTAGTGGCCGTCGATGTACATGCTGCCGCCGCTGATGTCTTCCAGGCCGGCAATCATGCGCAGCAGCGTGGACTTGCCGCAGCCGGACGGGCCGACGATGACCACGAATTCGCCGCTGTTGACCTGCAGGTCCAGGGACGGGATGACTACTGCGTGTTCGCTGTAGCGCTTGTTCAGTTTTTCCAGAGTCAGTTGAGCCATGATTCGTTACTTCCTATCCTGTGGGCGCCCCCGTCCGGGGGCACCGATAAATTCGGGGTTCGATGAGGCCGGTTGGCGCGCGGGCTCAGCCCTTGACCGCACCTGAGGTCAGGCCGCCGACGATGCGCTTCTGGAAGATGAGCACCAGCACGATGATGGGCAGGGTGACGATCACCGAGCCGGCCATGATGTTGCCCCACGGCAACTCGTACTGGCTGGCGCCCTGCATCATGCCGATGGCCACCGGCACGGTGCGCTTCTCGCCGGAGATGATGAAAGTCAGCGCGAACATGAATTCGTTCCAGGCGCCGACGAAGGCCAGCAGACCGGTGGTCACCAGTGACGGCCCCATGATGGGCGCGAACACCTTGCTGATGATGACCCACAGCCCCGCGCCATCGACGATGGCCGCCTCCTCCAGCTCCACCGGCAGGCTCTTCATGAAGGTGGTCAGCACCCACACGGTGAACGGCAGCGAGAAGGTGGTGTAGGACAGGATGAGCGCGCCCAGCGAGTCATACAGCCCCAGGAAGCGCACCAGCTCGAACATGCCGGACAGCACCGCCACCTGCGGGAACATGGAGACGCACAGGATGGTGAACAGCAGTCCCTGACGACCGCGAAAACGGATACGCGCCAGCGCGAAGGCCGCAGTGATGGAGACCAGCAGACAGCCGCCCACCGTCACCCCGGCCACCAGGGCAGAGTTCAGCAGGCTGCGGGCAATGCCGTTGACCATCAGCGCATTGACATAGTTCTCCCACACGAAGGTGGTCGGCAGGTAGTTGGTCAGGAACAGGTCCTGACCGGTGCGCAACGAGGTCAAAATCGCGTTGTAGAATGGGAACACACAGAACAGGCTGGCCAGGGCCGCGGCCACATAGATGCCGCTCTGGGAGGCCAGGTAGCGTTGGCGACGAGTCAATTTCATGCTTATTTCTCCTTGGCCTCGTTGAGGCGACCGACATACAGGAAGCAGGCGGCAATGCCGGCGACCATCATGAACACCAGCACCGAGGCGGCAGAGCCGGAGCCCATTTCCTGGTAGGCGACCATCTGGTCACGGGCATAACCGGAGATGGAGATGGTGGCTTCGCTGTTGGAGGTCAGCACGTAGATGAGGTCGAACACCCGCAGCGCATCCATTACCCGGAAGATAAGCGCGACGATCATGGCCGGCATGATGAGCGGCAGGGTGATGCGGGTGAAGCGCTGCCAGGCGCTGGCGCCATCCACCCGCGCGGCTTCGTACAGGTCGGCGGGGATCATCTGCAGCGCCGCCAGCAGCATCAGTGCCATGAACGGCACCGTCTTCCAGACGTCGGCAAACACCACCGCCCACATGGACAGGGTCGGCTCGGCGATCCAGGCCAGCGGCGTGTCGATGAGGCCGACCCGCAGCAGCAGGTCGTTGATCACGCCGTACTGGTCATGGAACATCCAGCCCCACATCTTGGCGGTGACGATGGTCGGGATGGCCCAGGGCACCAGTATGGCGGTACGCAGCAGCCCCTGGCCACGAAACTTCTGGTTCATCAGCAGCGCCACCAGCATGCCCAGCACCAGCTCGAAGGAGACCGACCAGCCGGTGAACCAGAGGGTGTTGCGTACCGATTGCCACCACAGCGGGTCGCCCAGCACGCCGAAGCTGTCACCGTCGGCAAACGACAGGTAGTTGTCGAAGCCGACGAAGTTGTACAGCTCGGGGGTGTCCAGCGCCGCGTCGGTGAAGCTGTAGAACAGGGTGCGCAGCAGCGGCCAGCCGGCCACCGAGGCCAGCAGCAGCAGCGCCGGCAGCACCAGCACCCAGGCGGCGCGGGCGCGCTGCGCCTGCAGGCTGCGTTTCTTGGGGTGGGCCCTGCCGTGCGGCGAAACCGCTGTCAGAGATTCGGATTTTATGGTCATGGAATGGTTCTCCATTGGCAATGCTACCTTCATCAAGGGACTGATTATTATGCGAAGCGATGGGGGCTCTGCGTCCCCGACCGTAAACCGGGGACGCTAGCGCCCCCGGTATCCGCTTATTTCCACTCCTTGCCCTTGATGCGCTTGAGTTTGGTTTCCAGATCCTTGACAGCCTTCTCGCCGCTGGCACGGCCACTCAACACATCGTAGGCGGCGTTGAAGCTGGCCTTGGAGACCTTGTTGTACTGACCTTTGGTGGCCGTTGCCGGCCGCGGGGTGGCGCTGGCAAACACCGGCTTGAAATCGGGCAGGTGCGGGGCCTTGGCCAAGATCTCCTCATCCTCGTACAGCGCTACCCGGGACGGCGAGGTGCCATTGAGCAGGAATTGCTGCTTCTGGGTGGCGGCATCGCTCACTATCTTCAGCAGCTGGATAGCCGCCTCCGGGCTCTTGGTATAGGCGCTGACCGCCCACTGCCAACCACCCAGGGTGGCGCTGTTCTGGCCTTTCTCGCCGCCCTTGGGGATCGGCAGCACGCCGACCTTGCCTTTGATTGGACTGTTGGCATCCTGAGCCAGCAGGTAGGCGTAGGGCCAGTTGCGCATGAACAACGCATCACCGTTCTGGAACACGGCGCGGGACTCTTCTTCCTGGTAGCCCATCACCCCCTTGGGCGCTATGGTGCCAACCCAGCCGGCGGCCATGTCCAGCGCCTGGGCGGCCTGGGGGTTATTGATGGAGATGCGGCCGTCCGGCTCCACGATGGTGCCGCCGCCGTAGGAGGCAATCCACTCCAGAGCGTCGCAGGTCAGGCCTTCATAAGCCTTGCCCTGGAAAACCAGGCCCCAGAAGCCCTTGTTGCCGGCGTCCTGCTCGGCCTTCTGGATCTTGGTGGCGATGCGGGTCAGCTCTTCCCAGGTCTGGGGCGGCTGCTCGCCATATTTTTCCAGCAGATCCTTGCGGTAGTAGAGCATGCCGGCATCCAGGAACGCCGGCACCCCCTTGATGCGGCCATTGACGATGTTGTTCTGCCAAGCCGGGGCGAAGAAATCCGGCTCCATCTCCTTGACGTGCTCGGTCAGATCCAGCATGTGCTTGTCCAGCACCCCCATCCACACGGTATCGGCCTGGAACAGATCTACGGCATCGGCATCCTTGGCGGCGAACACCTGCTGGAACAGCCCCAGCTTCTCGTCGGAGGCATTCGGCAGTTCCAGAAACTGCACCTTGTGCGGGGTCTCGGACTCGAACCGCTGCTTGATGTAGTCGCAATAGGGCTTGCCGGTACCGGTGAAGCCGGCACATTCCATCTTCAGTGTATCGGCATGGGCGGCGCAGAAGGCGCCGGCCACGAAGGTGGCCAATACCGTCAGGGCATGTTTCTTCATCTTGACCTCTCGTTGGACTGTTGAGTTCAGGGACAGCGGCTGTCCTCTGACAGTTGTCGTTGGTGGGCAGCCTGCTGAGGCTGCGTGAACGAGAGGCATGATAGGCAGTGCGGAAAGGCTGCAGAAATGCTATTTTTCAGGCTTATTCATAGAAAAAATCTATATTGATGCCGGGGAGGGTGATCATGGACAAACTATTGCGGCAATACCTTGAGGTGGCCACTTGCAGAAATGTGAGTCACGCGGCAAAAAAACTCTGCCTCACCCAGCCGACCCTGACTCACAACATGAAGAAGCTGGAGGAGTCCCTGGGCGTGACCCTGTTTACCCGCTCCTCCAGCGGCATCTCGCTGACCGAATGCGGCGAAGTGCTGCTGGAGCAGGCCAGGTTGATGCGGCGCCTGTACGACAACACCCTCATCAAGCTGGAGCTGATCAAGGAGCGGCATGTACGGGAACTCAAGCTCGGCACCGGCTACGCGGAATGGCACCAGTTCGTACGCAAGACCGTCGACGCCTACCGCCAGCAGCATCCCAGCGCCAACCTCAATATCGATGTGGGCAACCACCTGCGACTGATGGATCTGCTCTTGAGCGGCGACATCGACCTGTTTGTCGGTCGCGAAATAGGGGGGCTGTCGCGCAAGGCGGAAGTGAAATTTCTGCCGCTGTTGAGCGTCCAGGACCGGGTGTATGTGCGCCGGGAGCACCCCCTGACCCTCAAACCGCTCTGCACGCCGGAGGATCTGGTGAACTACCCGACGGTAGAGGCCACCCCCAACGAGAGTCGCTACCAGCATCTGATTGAGGATCCCCAGGAGCTGAAACTGTTTCGCAGCATCCACCACCTGAGTGAAAAGATCATCTACACCAGCAGTTCGCTGCTGATTGCCATGGATCTGGTGAACGACAGCAACGCCCTGCTGCCCTTCCCCGCCAGCATGGCGCCCTATTTCAGCCGCTTCGGTCTGGTCAGCCTGCCGTTGAAAGACCCCTACAGCCAGGGCAGCGTCGGCGTCTATCTGCTGCGGGAGATGAGCGAGGATGCGCATATCAACGATGTGCTGACGCTGATGCGCCACTACGTGCAGGAACAGGGAACCTTGCTTCAGCCGGCCGCCGGGGGGGAGCCGACGCGCACGAATTGAGCGGCGGGGGAAAACAGCGGCGCGAGGCATTGAAGCCAGCTCCTCGACTCGCGCCCCCCGTCCCCGTCAGCCCTTGCCCAACAGGCTCTTGGCAACCTGCTTGAGACGGCTGAAGTTGCGCTGCTCGCCCGACACCGGCTGTTTCACCAGCGCGGCCATCTGCTCATAGACGACCTTGACCCGTTCGTTGCCCAGCACGATCTGGTACTGACCGGTGGTCAGGAAGGTACCCTTGACCCCCTCAATGCGGCCTACCCCGGCGTCATCCCTCTTGGCATAGTCATTGAGCTCGAGTCGCAGGCGGGTGGCACAATAGGCCAGAGAGATCAGGTTTTCCTGGCCGCCGATACCGTCCAGAATCGCCATGGCCAACGCCTTGTTTTTGGAGACATATGCCGAGTCCGACGCCAGCATGACAGCCAGAGCATCATGCACCGGTTTGACGGCATCGGACCCGATGATGATCTGATACTGGCCACGGGTATGGAACGTATCCTTCACCGCCTCGGCCTGGCGTACGTCGACATCATCGACCTGATCATAATCATTCAGTACAAAGCGCAAACGGGTGGCACAGTAAGTCAGAGAGCGCACGTTCTCCTTGCCCCCGACTCCTCCCAGTATGTTCTCGGCGATTGCTTGAGCATCCATTGGCTATCTCCTGTCGGCCAGCCATGCAGACCGGTCCATTGCAAGCTTCCATGATGCGAACCCGATAAAAGGCACGCGCTGGCCAGGATCATACGGCTTTCCTTGCCAAAGCTGAAATTCATTTTCCTGCGGTTTATATTGATTAAATCAATGGCAAGCCCGGGATGCCCGGCCCCGGATCCTCAGCCTGGCGGCAGGGCCTCTCTCCCCCGCGGCCGGGTGGCATGCTCTGATAATCAAAGCTGAATCGAGACAGCTTTGGCTGTTTATCTGTTATTATCGTGATTCACATCATACTTGCCCCGCGCTGACAGGATGTTGCCATGGCGAAAAGCCGGGCAGAATAGTCCCATGGCAACAGCGGCGGTCCGCGCTGCCGACAGGCAACGGGCAACACATCGCCCCTGTCGAAGGTCAGCGGCCGGGACGGCGTCCCGGTCCCTGACCACCACACCAGGATCCATTCCGCATCCTTGCGATACCTAACATTAGGGAGTTCACGATGAAAATAGCGATGGCCAGCGACCATGCCGGTTTTGCACTGAAAGAAGAGATCAAGGCACACCTCGAAAGCCAGGGCCACGAGATCCAGGATTTCGGCGCCTTCAGCACCGAGGCCTGCGACCTGCCGGACATGGTTTATCCGGCAGCCCTCGCCGTGGGTGAGGGCCAGGCCGAGCGCGGCATCTTCGTCGATGGCGTCGGCTATGGCAGCGCCATGATCGCCAACAAGATCCAGGGCGTCTTCGCCGCCGTCTGCCAGGATCCCTTCTGCGCCGAGCTGGCCCGTTCCCACTCCAACACCAATGTGCTCTGCATCGGTGGCAAGATCATCGGCTCGGCCATCGCCATGGAAATCGTCAAGACCTGGATGAGCACCGATTATCTGGGAGCGACGGAAGCGAAATACCAGCGCCGGGTCGACAAGGTGATCGCCATCGACGACAAGCACCTGAAACCGCTGGCCTGAGGCGAACGTCAGACATGCAAAAGGCGCCGCCCATTGCTGGACGGCGCCTTTTATTTTCAGTCGATTAATCGACCAAATGACTTACAGAACGTCGATGGCGTTCAGTTCCTTGAAGGCCTGTTCCAGACGGGCGATCATGGATTCCTGGCCCTTGCGCAGCCATACGCGCGGGTCGTAGTACTTCTTGTTCGGCTTGTCAGCGCCTTCCGGGTTACCCAGCTGGCCCTGCAGGTAGGCTTCCTTCTCCTTGTAGAACTTCAGGATGCCTTCCCAGCACGCCCACTGGGTGTCGGTGTCGATGTTCATCTTGATGACACCGTAGCCGACGGACTCTTCGATCTCGGCCTGGGTAGAGCCTGAGCCACCGTGGAACACGAAGTCCAGGGACTTGGCCGGTACGCCGAACTTCTCGGAAACGTACTTCTGGGAGTTGTCCAGGATGGAGGGGGTCAGCTTGACGTTACCCGGCTTGTACACACCGTGCACGTTGCCGAAGGAGGCAGCAATGGTGAAACGCGGGCTGATCTTGGACAGACGCTCGTAGGCGTAGGCCACGTCTTCCGGCTGGGTGTACAGCATGGATTGATCCATGTCGCTGTTGTCCACACCGTCTTCTTCGCCACCGGTGCAGCCCAGTTCGAATTCCAGAGTCATGTCCATCTTGGCCATGCGCTCCAGGTACTGGCAGCAGATGTCGATGTTCTCTTCCAGCGGCTCTTCGGAGAGATCCAGCATGTGAGAGGAGAACAGCGGCTTGCCGGTTTCGGCGAAGTGCTTCTCACCGGCGTCCAGCAGGCCGTCGATCCAGGGCAGCAGCTTCTTGGCAGCGTGGTCGGTGTGAACGATCACCGGAACACCGTAATATTCGGCCACGGCGTGCACGTGCTTGGCACCGGAGATAGCACCCAGGATGGCGGCTTGTTGACCTTCCAGCTTCAGACCCTTGCCGGCGATGAAAGCGGCACCACCGTTGGAGAACTGAACCACAACCGGAGACTTGGCCTTGGCAGCGGCTTCCAGCACGGCGTTGATGGAGTCGGTACCCACAACGTTGACGGCCGGCAGGGCGAACTTGTTGGCCTTGGCTACTTCAAATACCTTCTGTACGTCGTCGCCAGTGATGACACCCGGTTTAACAAAATCGAAGATCTTAGACATGTCTTTGGTCCTATCAGGTTTTCAGTGCCTTCTCGGCGCTGAAGCAGTTGCAGTAAATCGTAAATGGTCTACCCGCTGATGGCAGATAGCATGAACGGGAGGTTCCCCTCCCGTTCAGTGTCACTGGCTATCAGCCCTTGGCACGCTCTTCCAGAATGGCCACGGCCGGCAGTACCTTGCCTTCCACGAACTCCAGGAAGGCGCCACCGCCAGTGGAGATGTAGGAGACCTTGTCGGCGATGCCAAACTTGTCGATGGCCGCCAGGGTGTCACCACCACCGGCGATGGAGAAGGCCGGGGATTCGGCAATCGCCTTGGCGATCACTTCGGTGCCCTTGGCGAACTGCTCGAATTCGAACACGCCCACCGGACCGTTCCACAGGATGGTCTTGGCGTTCATGATGATGTCGGCCAGGGCCTGGGCAGAATCCGGGCCGATGTCGAAGATCATGTCGCTGTCGGTCACATCAGCCACGGCCTTGATGGTGGCCGGAGTGGACTCGGAGAACTCGGCGCCCACCACCACGTCGGTGGTGACCGGGATGTTGGTCTCGGCAGCCAGCTTCTTGGCGGTATCGATCAGGTCGTGCTCGCACAGGGACTTGCCGACGTTGTGACCGGCAGCGGCGATGAAGGTGTTGGCGATACCACCACCAACCACCAGCTGGTCAGCGATCTTGGACAGGGACTCCAGTACGGTCAGCTTGGTGGAGACCTTGGAGCCACCGACGATGGCCACCATCGGACGAGCCGGGTTGTCCATGGCCTTGCCCAGCGCTTCCAGTTCGCCAGCCAGCAGCGGACCGGCACAGGCTACCGGTGCAAACTGGGCCACACCGTAGGTGGAGCCTTCGGCGCGGTGAGCAGTACCGAACGCATCCATTACGAAGACGTCACACAGAGCGGCGTATTTCTTGGCCAGCTCTTCGGTGTTTTTCTTCTCGCCCTTGTTGAAACGGCAGTTTTCCAGCACCACCAGCTCACCGGCAGCCACGTCCACGCCGTCCAGGTAATCCTTGGCCAGACGTACCGGGCAGGCCAGGGCCTCGTTCAGATAATCAACGACCGGCTGCAGGGAGAATTCTTCGTTGTACTCGCCTTCGGTCGGACGACCCAGGTGAGAGGTGATCATCAGCTTGGCACCCTTTTCCAGGGCCAGCTTGATGGTCGGCAGGGTGGCAACGATACGGGCATCGGAAGTGACTTTGCCGTTCTTCACCGGTACGTTCAGGTCGGCACGGATCAGAACTCGCTTTCCAGCCAGATCCAGGTCGGTCATCTTGATAACAGACATATTTGGTCCTCAGTATTTTTTAGACAAAACAATGAACCTGTTGTTTGCCGAACAGCCAGCCTGGCGCTGACGTTCAGCGGCTGCGGCCGGGGTATCGGGCATCCCGCCCCCGCGGCTGGCAGCCACCGGATGCCGGAGCATCGCGGTAGGAATGATGGAGAGTCTGGCTCTCGTCGCAACGGCGGGCATTGTAGCCATGGCCGCGGCGTTTGTGTCTTGATGCATGTCAGGCTGCGGCGAGAAAACGGCGTCTGCTGACACAACACCCAGCCTCTGCGCCGGCTCGGAGGGCGAGCTCGGCCCACGCTCGTGAACACGACGGGCTCAGGAGCGGGCGCCACTGCGCCGCCTCACATTTTTGGCCCAAGGAGTGTACTTGCCTTGCCGGCCAAAGGCGAGTGCCAGATGGCCTTGTGGCGAAAAAAAAAACGGGAGCCAGGCTCCCGTCTTGATTCGCTTGGCCCCGTTAGAGCAGGGACTCGGCAGTGGCCACCACGTTGTCGACGGTGAAACCAAACTCCTTGAACAGCAGCTCGGCCGGGGCCGATTCGCCGAAGGTATGCATGCCGATGATCTTGCCATGCAGGCCCGCATACTTGTACCAGTAGTCGGCAATGCCCGCCTCGATGGCCACCCGCTTGGTGACCGCAGACGGCAGCACGGACTCCTTGTACTCGGCGCTCTGGGCATCGAAAACATCGGTGCACGGCAAGGAGACGACCCGCACCTGATGGCCCTTGGCAGTCAGCTGCTCATGGGCTGCCATGGCCAGCTCCACTTCGGAGCCGGTGGCGATGAGAATGAGCTCGGGCGTGCCTTCACACCCCTTGAGTACGTAGCCGCCCTTGGCGGCATCGGCCAGTTGCTCCGGCGTGCGCGCCATCTGCGCCAGGTTCTGACGCGAGAAGATGAGCGAGGTCGGCCCCTGGGTGCGCTCGATGGCATGTTTCCAGGCGATGGCAGACTCGACCTGGTCACAAGGACGCCAGGTGCTCATGTTGGGGGTCAGACGCAGGGAGGCGATCTGCTCCACCGGCTGGTGGGTCGGACCGTCTTCACCCAGGCCAATGCTGTCGT
>JBFHKO010000078.1:0-10687 GCA_041595355.1 Aeromonadaceae bacterium | reverse complement strand
TATGTCGAGCGCCCCGAGAGCCGGCCGCTGACCAAGTTCGAGCAGCGCGGCCACCGCCTGGGCCATGGGGTCTGGGATCTGGTCTTCAAACGTACTCACTAATGTCAGGAGCGAACATGACCCAACGTAGTCGCCGTCTGCGCAAGAAGTTGCGCGTTGATGAGTTTCAGGAGCTGGGATTCGAGGTGCAGTGGCACTTCCCGGCCGACACCGCTGTCGAGGCGGTAGATGCCCTGACCGACCGTTTCATTGCCGAGCTCATCGAGCCGCGGGGGCTGGCCTTCGCCGGCTCCGGTTACCTGGCCTGGGAGGGGCTGGTCTGCACCCAGGCCATTGACCGCTGCAGCGAGGCGGACCGCCAGGCGGTGCAGGAGTGGCTGACCGGGGCCGGCATGGCCGGCGTCGAGACCTCGGCACTCTTCGACGTCTGGTATGGCGAATCCGCCGCCTGAGCGCCAGCCCGGCACCTTGAGACCTCCCGCCTGCAACGGCGGGATTTTTATTGGCTATTCGTCCAGAAACAGCTCCAGCAGCACGTTCAGGTAGCGGTGGCCCAGCTCGCTGACCCGCCACTGGCTGCCTTCATCCCGCAACAGGCCACGCTCCTCGGCCATGCTCATCAGGCTGGCGATGCCCTCGGTTCGCAGGCCGGTCAGGGCGGCGTACTCCGCCTTGGGCACCGGCTCGAAGAGCCGGAAACGGTTCATGAAGAACTCGAACGGCAAATCGGCGGCCGCCACCGCCCAGCGCTGATCCAGGCAGGGGCGTCCGGGATCCAGGTAGCCTTTGGGGTGCTTGACCTTGACGGTACGGATGATCTCCCCACTGGCGGGCAGCGTCAGCTTGCCGTGGGCGCCGCAGCCGATGCCGAGATAATCGCCGAAGCGCCAGTAGTTGAGGTTGTGGCGGCACTCGAAACCGGGTTTGGCATAGGCGGAGATCTCGTACTGGCGGTAGCCGGCGGCGGCGAGCAGCTGATGGCCCTGCTCCTGGATATCCCACAGCGTCTCATCCTCCGGCAGCCGCGGCGGCCGCGAACCAAAGGCGGTGTTGGGCTCGATGGTGAGCTGGTACCAGGAGAGGTGCGGCGGCGCCAGCGCGATGGCCTGGCGCAGGTCCGCCAGTGCCTCGTCCAGGCTCTGTTCCGGCAGCCCGTGCATCAGATCCAGGTTGAAGCTGCCAAGCCCGGCCCGGGCCGCCTGATGGGCGGCACTGATGGCCTCGGCCTGGCCATGGATGCGCCCCAGCCGCTGCAGTTTCTCCGGCTGGAAACTCTGCACCCCTATGCTGATGCGGTTGACGCCGGCGGCGCGGTAGGCCGCGAAGCGGCCGCTCTCGAGCGTGCCGGGGTTGGCCTCCAGGGTGATCTCGATATCGGCGGCGAAGGGTATGCGCGCGCGGATGCCGGCCAGCAACCCGGCGATGGCCTCGGCACTGAACAGGCTGGGGGTGCCGCCACCGATGAAGATGCTGGCAAGCTGACGGCCCTGGGCCAGCGGCAGATCCGTATCCAGATCCGCCAGCAGGGCAGCCACGTACTCCTGCTCCGGCACGCCCTCCCTGAGGGCATGGGAGTTGAAGTCGCAATAGGGACACTTCTGCACGCACCAGGGAATGTGCACATAGAGGCTGAGGGGCGGCAGTTGCAGCATGGGGACTCCGGGTTACTCTTGCAGGTGGGCCAGCAGCTGTTGCAGGGCCTTGGCGCGGTGGCTGAGGCTGTTCTTGCGCGCCTTGTCCAGCTCGGCGGCGGTGCAGCCGGTCTCGGGCACCCAGAAGATGGGATCGTAGCCGAAGCCCTGCTCGCCCCTGGGCTCCAGGGTTATGCTGCCTTCCCAGCTGGCCTGGCAGATGAGGGGCGTGGGATCCTCGGCATGGCGCATGTAGACCAGCACGCACCAGTAGCGGGCGCTGCGCAGCACCGGCGGCACCCCGGTCAGCTCTTCCAGCAGCTTTTCCAGATTGTCCTGATCCGAGGCATCCTCACCGGCATAGCGGGCGGAATAGACGCCGGGCTGTCCCAGCAGGGCATCCACCTCGATGCCTGAGTCATCGGCGATGGCCGGCAGGCCGGTGATGCGGGCGGCGTGACGCGCCTTGATGATGGCGTTTTCCACGAAGGTGGTGCCGGTTTCGGGCACGCTCTCCACCTGGAAATCGCTCTGCGGCAGCACCTGATAACCCAGCCCGGCCAGCATGTCGTTCAGCTCTTCCACCTTCTTGCGGTTGCCGGTAGCCAACACCAGTTTGCTCATCATTTCTCTCCAATATTTGCTCGGCGGCCATGATAGCGGCCGCGGCCTGGAGGGGCCAGCCTTGATCCGCGCATTGCCGGCGGGGTGCCCGACAAAGCTGACTACACTGAGAGTCAGAGGGCGCTGACCCGCCCATAGCTGCGAGGAAACCAACATGACCAATGAACTCATCCTCATGCTGCATCCGGCCTTTGGCATACTGGGGGTGCTGGCCACCCTCTGGGTGCTGGTCGACTGCCTCAACGCCAGCCCGGCCAATCTGGCGCGTCTGCGCGGGTTCAGCCGCGCCGCGGCCGTGCTGATGTGGCTCTCCTACCTGGTGGGCGGCTACTGGTACGTGGTGCACTACGGGGTGGACAAGGCGCTCATCAAGGCGGGACCCTGGCCCTTTGCCCACGCTTTCTTCATGGAGGCCAAGGAGCACATCTTCCTGATCCTGCTGCTGCTCTCGACCTACTTGCCGCTGGCGACCAGCAACGATCTGGTGGCCAGTGTGGTCAGCCGGCGGCTGGTGGTGCTCTGTGCCGGCCTGGTGGTGGTGCTGGGGCTGGCGATGGAAGGCTCGGGGGCCATGGTGGCCATGGGCGTCAAGATGGGACTGCTGGCCCCCTGAGGGCTCCGGAGGCGATATGAAACATGACAAATCCACGGCTGACCGGCCCCGCGAGGCCGGGCTTGGCCCCTATACCTGCTCCTTTGCGCTGGCGCTGGCCCTGACCTCGGTGCTGAGCGGCCTGCTGGTGATCCTGAAAGAGCTCAACAAGGAGACGGTGTTTGCGGCCATGGCCGCGCTGACCGGCCATCACTGGGTCACCCACGGGGTGATCGATCTGCTGCTGTTCGGGGGGCTGGGGTGGTGGCTGGTCCGGTACAGCGCCTGGTGGCAGGCGCGGCCGGCGCAGTTGCTGTGGGTCCTGCTGGGCGGCGTACTGCTCGGTTGTGCCCTGGTGGCCGGCTTCTTTATCTAGCTGCGCGGGGCAGGGCAGGGACGCCGGTTCCGGCGCCCTTGCCTTTGGTTTCCGCCGTCGTGACCGGCGATCACTGCTCGTAGAAGGTCTGCTGGAACTTGAGCTGCTGCGGCTGTTGTCCCGCCGCCTGCAGGGTTATCTCGAAACGGAAGGTATCCTCCTGACGAAAGGCGAGCTCGGCCAGGTAGTAGATGGCCTCGCCCTCCTGCACCTTGCGAAAATTCAGCAGGCGCACATGGCCAAGCAGATCCCGGGCCTCGCCGCTGAGCTCAACCGCCTGGGCCTTGCCTTCTGCGTCCTGCACCGCGATGTTGAGCACGGCATTCAGACACGAACGCCGGATCTGGTACTGGCGCGCGATCTGCGGGCTCAGAAAGGTGGAGTTGAAGGCGTTGTAGTGCACCGTCCAGGGTCCCAGTTGCTGGGATTGCTCCGCCATGGCCGGACCTATGCTGGCCGCCAGCAGCAGAAGCAGGCTGAGGATACGCATGACGCTGTCCTTCTCGATTACGGGGGCTTACCCGCCAAGTATAGCGGCCAGCAGCGGGGGGATTTGCCCGGGGGCGCTGATCTGCACCTGCTTGTGACGCCCGAGCTCACCGCGCAGGATGCGCACCTGTCCCTTGGCCACCCGGAACTGCTTGGCCAGGAACTTGATGAGATGGGCGTTGGCCTGGCCATCCACCGGCGGGGCCGTGATGGCGACCTTGAGCTCGTCGCCATGCGTCCCCACTATCTGATCGCGGCTGGCCTTGGGCTGGATGACGAGATCCAGCAGCAGATCGGCTCCCTGACGGCGGAGTGCCGCCATCAGAGCATGCTCCAGAGCGGCCCCACCAGATCCAGCAGCAGGAAGTTGACCAGCTGCAGCAGGATGAACAGCACCAGCACCGACCAGTCCAGCCCGCCCAGGGGCGGCAGTATGCGTCGGATGGGGCCGAGCAGCGGCTCGGTCAGCTGGTGCAGCACGTACTCGATGGGGCTGCGCCCCTGGCTGACCCAGCTGAGGATGGCGCGCACCACCAGTATCCAGAACAGCAGCGAGCCGGCCTGTTTGAGCAGCAGCAGCAGGCTGATGAGCAACAGGCCGCTCCACTCGCCCTGCACCAGGCCAAGGCCCATCAGGCTGCCGAACTTGAGCAGGGCGACGGCATAGGCCAGCAGCAGGGCGGCCAGATCCAGGCCGCCCAGGCTCGGGATCAGGCGGCGCAGCGGTCCCAGCAGCGGCTGGGTGAAGCGCACCACGAACTGGCTGAGGGGATTGTAGAAGTCGGCGCGTGCCCACTGCAGCCAGATGCGCATCAGTACCAGCATCAGGTAGAGGTTGAACAGGCTGTCGAGAACGAAATAGAGAGTGTGCATGGGGGTCCCTTAGAACAAGTTTTCCATTTCTTCGGCGCGTCTTACCGCGGCCTGCATGGCCCGGGCGATGATCGCCGAAAGATCCTGCTCCTCGAAGGTGCGGATCGCCTCGGCGGTGGTGCCGCCCTTGGAGGTCACCTGCTCGCGCAGGGTTGCCAGACTCAGCTGCGGATTGGCCGCCACCATGCGCGCGGCGCCGAGGGCGGTCTGCTCTACCAGCAGGCGGGCCTGCTCGGCGCTGAAGCCCATGCGTTCGGCCTCTTCGGCCATGCACTGCATGAACAGGAAGAAGTAGGCCGGTCCCGATCCCGAGGTAGCGGTGACGGCGTTGATGGCGGTTTCGCTCTCGACCCAGACCGTTTTGCCGACCGCCTGCAGCATGCCGGAGGCAAAGGCGCGATCCGCCTCGGTCACCGCCGGCGCGGCATAGAGGCCGGTCATGCCGAGGCCGATGAGCGACGGTGTATTGGGCATGCTGCGCACTATGCGGCCGTGGCCGCCCAGCAGCGCCTGGATACGCTCCACCCGCACCCCGGCGGCGATGGAGATGATGAGCCGCTCGCCGAAATCGCCGATCTGGGCATTGAGTTCGCTCAGCATGCTGGCCATGTACTGGGGCTTCACGGCCAGCACCAGCACCTGGGCGGCGCGCACCGCCACGGCGTTATCCGCGGTGGTGTGGATGCCGAATTCGCCGGCCAGCTGCCGGCACTTGTCGGCGTCGGGGTCGGTGGCCCACAGCTGGCTGGCGGGATAGCCGGCGGCGGTCAGACCGGCGATGAGGCTGCGGGCCATGTTGCCGGCCCCGATGAAGGCGATGCTGCGTTGTTCCATTAGTCCTGCTTATAGTCTCGGGCCCCGAAGATGGCGGTACCGATGCGCACCAGGGTGCTGCCACAGGCAACGGCCACTTCGAGATCGTTGGTCATGCCCATGGAGAGGGTATCCATGGAGGGATGGCGGAGCTTGAGTTGGGCAAAGAGCTGCTGCAGGCGGCCGAAGTCCTCCTGCAGGCGGCCGAGGTCCTGGGTATCTTCGGCAATGGCCATCAGGCCACGCAGTGTCAGGTGTGGCAGCCGGCTGATGGCCTCAGCCAGTTCAAAAACTTGCGACTCAGTGGTACCGGATTTCTGTCTTTCTCCGCTAATATTCACCTGCAGGCAGATATTGAGCGCCGACAGATGCTTAGGACGCTGCTCACTCAGCCGCTGGGCAATTTTGAGCCGGTCTATGCTGTGTACCCAGTCGAAGTGCTCGGCCACGGGGCGGGTCTTGTTGGATTGCAGCGGGCCGATGAAGTGCCATTCGATGTCGCCAAACCCGGGCTCGTCGCGCAGTTGCCGGACCTTGGCTACCGCCTCCTGGGCGTAGGATTCGCCAAACCGGCGTTGGCCGCAGCGGTAGGCATCGCGGATGGCGGCCAGCGGTTTGGTCTTGCTGACCGCCAGCAGTTGCACCTCGGCGGGATCGCGATGGGCGGCGCAGGCAGCCTGGCGGATGCGTTCCCGGACCTGGCTCAGGTGTTGGGCAATAGGGCTCATGTCGTCAATGTCACGGAAGAATACGAATTAGGATAAGCGCATGGATATCACGGAATTATTGGCCTTCAGTGTAAAGCATAACGCCTCGGATCTACACCTCTCTGCCGGTGTGCCGCCCATGATCCGGGTGGATGGCGACGTACGCAAGATCAACTTGCCCGCCCTCGACAACCGCCAGGTCCACAGTCTGGTCTATGACATCATGAACGATCAGCAGCGCAAGGCACTGGAAGAGGAGTTGTCGGTGGACTTCTCCTTCGATGTGCCCAACCTGGCGCGCTTTCGGGTCAACGCCTTTCACCAGAACCGCGGTGTGGCGGCGGTGTTCCGGGTCATTCCCGGCAAGGTGCTGACTCTGGAACAGCTGGGGGCACCGGCGGTGTTTCGCCAGATAGCCGAGCTGCCGCGCGGCCTGGTGCTGGTGACCGGCCCCACCGGCTCGGGCAAGTCCACCACCCTGGCGGCCATGATCAACTACATCAACGAAAGCTTTCATCACCATATCCTCACCATAGAGGACCCCATCGAATTCGTGCACGAGAACAAGCTCTGCCTCATCAACCAGCGCGAGGTGCACCGCGATGCCGCGAGCTTCGATGCGGCGCTGCGGGCGGCCCTGCGGGAAGATCCGGACATAGTGCTGGTGGGGGAGATGCGGGATCTGGAGACCATCCGCCTGGCGCTGACCGCGGCGGAGACCGGTCACCTGGTGTTCGGTACCCTGCATACCAGTTCGGCGGCCAAGACCGTCAACCGTATCGTCGACGTCTTCCCGGGGGCCGAGAAGGACATGGTGCGCTCCATGCTGTCGGAATCCCTGCGCGCCGTCATCTCCCAGGCGCTGCTCAAGCGTGTCGGTGGCGGCCGGGTGGCGGCCCATGAGATCATGATAGGCATCCCCGCCATCCGCAACCTCATCCGCGAGGACAAGGTGGCGCAGATGTACTCCGCCATCCAGACCGGCATGGTGCATGGCATGCAGACCATGGACATGAGTCTCAAGAAACTGGTGGCCAGCGGTGTGGTGACGGTGCAGGATGCCAAGGTCAAAGCCACCGATCCCAACAGCTTCTGAGGTCAAGAAAAGGAAAAGAAAAGATGAAACTGGATAGCCTGCTGGCCCTGCTCAACGACATGAAGGGCTCGGATCTGTTCGTGTCGGTGGGCATCGAGCCCAGCGTCAAGGTCAATGGCCGCATGCTGCCGCTTGGCAGCGTCAAGCTGGATGTGGCCACCGTGACCGAACTGCTTCAGGACAGCATGTCGGTGGCGGACTTTGAGCGCTTCGTCGTCCGGCGGGAGGCCAACTTCGCCATCCAGCGGCCGGTGCTGGGGCGCTTTCGTATCAGCGCCTTCTGGCAGCAGGAGCGGCCCGGCATGGTGGTGCGGCGCATCGAGACCCGCATTCCGACCCTGGAGGAGCTGCACCTGCCGCCGATACTGCGCGAGCTGGGGCTGGCCAAGCGCGGCCTGCTGCTCTTCGTCGGGGCCACCGGCGCCGGCAAGTCCAGTACCCAGGCGGCCATGATAGGCCACCGCAACCGGCACACCGATGGCCACATCCTGACCATCGAGGACCCGGTGGAGTTCGTGCACGAGCATGGCCGCTGCCTGGTGACCCAGCGGGAGGTGGGCACGGACACCGAATCCTTCGAGGTGGGGCTGCGCAATGCCCTGCGCCAGGCGCCGGATCTCATCCTCATCGGCGAAATTCGCGATGCCGAGACCATGGCCTTTGCGCTGGCCTTTGCCGAGACCGGTCACCTGTGCATGGCCACCCTGCATGCCAACAATGCCAACCAGGCCATCGATCGCATACTGCATTTGGTTCCCCAGGAGAAACACCGCCAGCTGCTCTACGATCTCTCCTTCAACCTCAAGGCGGTGGTGGCCCAGCAGCTGGTGCCGACCAAGGATGGCCAGGGGCGGCGCGCCGCCTTCGAGCTGCTTATCAACACGCCGCTCATCGCCGACATACTGCGCAAGGGGGAGATGCACCGCCTGAAGCAGACCATGAGCAACAGCCGGGAGCAGGGAATGCAGACCTTCGATCAGTCGCTGTTCCAGCTCTACCGCGATGGCTTCATCGGTTATTCGGAGGCGCTGGCCTATGCCGATTCCGTCAACGAGGTGCGGCTGATGATCAAGCTGGCGGGTGGCAACGACTTGAGTTCCGGCATGCTGGATCAGGTCACCATCGGATAACAAGGAGTCCCCTGCATGTTGATGTTGCTCTCTCCGGCCAAGACGCTGGATTATGAATCGCCGCTGCTCACCCGGCATTTCACCCAACCGGCGTTGCTGGCCGAATCGGCACTCCTCATCGAGCGCTGCCGCGAGCTGAGCCCGCTGCAGCTGAGCCAGCTGATGGGTATCAGCGATCAGCTGGCCGGCCTCAATGCCGCCCGCTTCGCCGCCTGGCAACCCGAATGCACGCCGGACAATGCGCGGCCGGCCCTGCTGGCCTTCAAGGGCGATGTCTATACCGGCCTGGCGGTGGCGGATTTCAGTGACGCGGATCTGGCGTTCGCCCAGGCGCACCTGCGCATTCTTTCCGGTCTGTATGGCCTGTTGCGGCCGCTGGACCTGATGCAGCCCTACCGGCTGGAGATGGGGACCAAGCTGGATAATCCGCGGGGCCGGGATCTGTATGCCTTCTGGGGCGAGCGCATCACCGATGCGGTGAATGCCGTGCTGGCGCCGCAGGCCGAACCGGTGCTGATCAATCTGGCATCGGTGGAGTATTTCAAGGCGCTGCAGGTCAAACGGCTGGCGGGGCGGCTTGTCAGCCCGGTGTTTCAGGATGAGAAAAACGGTCAGTACAAGATCATCAGCTTCCATGCCAAGCGGGCGCGCGGGCTGATGGCGCGCTACATCATTCGCGAGCGTCTCGACAGTCCGCAGCAATTGCTGGCCTTCGATGTCGCAGGTTATCGCTACTGTCCCGAGCTCTCCACCCCGGAGCGGCCGCTGTTCCGCCGCCCCGAAGGGCACGCCCAATGAGCTGACCTCGCGGCGGCGAGGTCAGACATCTTATTCGTCGGACGGCTTGGGCTCGGTGTCGCCCTTGCCGATCAGGCGGGCCGCCTTGGCGGCCTTCTTCTTGGCCCAGTCCGGCTTGCCCTTCTGCTTGCGATCGCGCAGGCGCGCCTTGATCTTGGGTTCGGCCGCCTCGCTCCTGGGCTCCTTGGCGACCTTCTTCTTGCCGCCGACCTTGGCCACCTTGTGCTTGGGGCGCAGTTCGTCGACCACCCGCCGCTTGAGCTCCTCGCCGGTGTAGCGCTCGATGCGGCCCAGCATCGGCATGTCATGGGCCTCGATGAGGCTGATGGCGGTGCCGCGTTTGCCGGCGCGCCCGGTGCGGCCGATGCGGTGCACATAGACATCGGCGCTGCGCGGCAGATCGTAGTTGAATACGTGGCTGACGTCCGGCAGATCGATACCGCGGGCGGCGACATCGGTGGCCACCAGCACGGCGACTTCATCGCCGTGGAAGCGGCGAATGGCCTCGATGCGCCGCGCCTGATCCATTTCGCCACGGATCCAGGCGCAATCGATGCCGGCCGATTGCATCTGTGCCACCAGCTCGGCCAGCCGCTCACGGGTCTTGACGAAGATGATGCTGCGCTTGACCTCTTCCTCGCGCAGCAGGTGGGTCAGCAGCTGGAACTTGTGTTCGGCGCTGTCGGCCAGGTACATCCACTGGTGGATCTTACGCCGCTCGCTGCGGGGCGGTTCGGCGTGCAGCTCCAGTGGCTCCTTCAGCAGGTCCCGGGCGAAACGCGCCAAGCCGGCGCCTTCCAGGGTGGCGGAAAAGAGCAGCGTCTGCTTGCGGTGGCGGGCCTCGGCGGCGATGCGCTCGACATCACCGAAGAAGCCCATGTCCAGCATGCGGTCGGCTTCATCCAGGATCAACACCTCTATTTCCCGGGCATCGAAGCTGCCGTCCTCCAGGTATTGCAGCAGCCGCCCCGGGGTGGCGACGACGATGTCGACGCTGTTGCTGAGGGCCGGCAACTGTTCGTCGAAGTGGATGCCGCCGATGATGGTCTCGGTCTTGAGGCCGGTATAGGCCGCCAGGGCGCGGGACTGCTCGGTCACCTGCATGGCCAGCTCCCGGGTCGGGGTCAGCACCAGAACCCGGGCCGGGCCGGGCCGGCGGCGCGGGTAGTCCAGCAGATGCTGCAGGCAGGGCAGCAGGAAGGCGGCGGTCTTGCCGGTGCCGGTGGGGGCGGATGCCAGTATGTCTCGACCCTCCATGGCCACGGGGACCACCTGCTGCTGTATGGTCGTCGGGCGGGTGTAACCTTGCTGGCTGATGGCGCGCAGCAGGCTGGGATCCAGGTCGAAGGCATCAAAGGACATGCGGTTCATTACTCGTTAACGTCGTCAAGGCGGCCATTATAGGCGAGCGGCATGATAAAATCCGCCTTCCGAAGGAGGAGAAATGGCGGCACAGGGGTTTAGCTTCAAACAGTTTCATGTCCAGCAGCAGCACTGCGCCATGAAGGTGGGGACCGATGGGGTCCTTCTTGGCGCCTGGGCGCCCCTGGGCGGGGCC
>JBFHKO010000077.1:0-10790 GCA_041595355.1 Aeromonadaceae bacterium | reverse complement strand
CAGTAGCCCTGCCGGCACTGGAACTCCGGCTGCAGACCGGCCCGGAGCAGGCTCTGTAACAGGGTTTCGCCCGGTGCGGCGGTGATCCACTGGCCACTGCGCAGGCCAATACGCGCCAAGGTCGGGGCCTCAGAGGACAAAATCACCCAGCGCCTGGCTGCTGATGTTGGCATCTATCTGGCCCACCAGGTAGGAGCTGACCTCCACTTCCTGGGGCGCGACCTGTACGTTGTCGGAGTTCAGCCAGGCATTCAGCCAGGGCAGGGGGTTGGGGCGCTCGGCGAAGGCCGGTGTCAGGCCCACCGCCTGCATGCGCACATTGCTGATGAACTCCACGTAGTGGCATAGCATATCCCGATTGAGGCCTATCATGGAGCCGTCACGGAACAGGTAGTCGGCCCAGGCCTTCTCCTGCTCGGCCGCGCGCAGGAACAGCGCCTGGCACTCGGGACGGCACTCCTCGGCAATGCGGGCCAGCTCGGGATCATCGCGTCCTTCGCGCATCAGGTTCAGCATGTGCTGGGTACCGGTCAGGTGCAGGGCTTCGTCCCGGGCGATGAGCTTGATGAGCTTGGCGTTGCCCTCCATCAGTTCGCGCTCGGCAAAGGCAAAGGAGCAGGCGAAACTGACATAGAAGCGGATGGCTTCCAGGGCATTGATGCTCATCAGGCACAGATAGAGCTTCTTTTTCAGTTGCCATCGCTCAGGCTCCGCGTCGCCCTGCTCCGCTAACTGCCAGGCCTGGCTGGCTCGGATGAGGTCGTCGTAGTAATGGGCGATATCCTCGGCGCGTTGGCGGATCTCGGCATTCACCACTATGTCCTCGAACACCGTGGCCGGCTCGCACACCAGATTGCGAATGATGTGGGTGTAGGAGCGCGAGTGGATGGTCTCGGAGAAGGCCCAGGTCTGGATCCAGGTTTCCAGTTCCGGCAGGGAGACCAGCGGCAGCAGAGCCAGGCTCGGGCTGCGTCCCTGTATGGAGTCCAGCAGGGTCTGGTATTTGAGGTTGGAGAGGAAGATGTGCTGCTCGTGGGGCGGCAGGCTGGCAAAATCGATGCGGTCCCGGCTGAGATCCACCTCCTCGGGGCGCCAGAAGAAGGAGAGCTGTTTTTCGATCAGGCGCTCGAAGACCGGGTATTTCTGCTGATCGAAGCGGGAGACGTTGACGCTCTGGCCGAGGAACATGGGCTCCTTGAGTGGATCGTTGGCCGTTTTACTGAAAGTGCTGTAAGCCATGGGAGGTCTCATCGGTGCCGGACGGCCGGGAGGGCCGTCCGCTGGAGTGGAAAGCGTTCGCCTGTCGGGGCGAACGGGTCGGTCAAATGATGCAGGCGCCGCCGGCACAGCCATCATCCTGGGTCTGCTGGCTGTCCTCGGCCCCATCGCGGGTGTTGTGGTAATAGAGGGTCTTGAGGCCCAGCTTGTAGGCGCCGAGCAGATCCTTGAGCAGCAGCGTCATGGGCACGCGACCGCCCTCGAAACGGGCCGGGTCGTAGCTGGTGTTGGCGGAGATGGCCTGATCGACGAATTTTTGCATCACGCCCACCAGCTGCAGATAGCCGTCATTGGCCGGCTGGCTCCACAGCAGTTCATAGGCCTGTTTCAGGCGCGCGTAGTCGGGCACCACCTGGCGCAGTATGCCATCCTTGGAGGCCTTGACGCTGATGAGTCCGCGCGGCGGCTCGATGCCGTTGGTGGCATTGGCGATCTGGCTGGAGGTCTCCGAGGGCATCAGCGCGGTGAGGGTGCTGTTGCGCAGGCCGTAACGGCGGATATCGGCACGCAATGCCTCCCAGTCCAGCTGTAGCGGCTCGGCGCAGACCGCATCCAGATCTCGCTTGTAGGTATCGATGGGCAGTATCCCCTGAGCGTAGCGGGTGTGTGCGAACAGCGGACAGGCGCCCTGCTCCCGGGCCAGGGCCACGGATGCCTTCAGCAGGTGATACTGGATGGCCTCGAAGGTGTTGTGGGTCAACGCCAGGGCCGAGCCGTCCGAATAGCGGACCCCGTTTTTCGCCAGATAGTAGGCGTAGTTGATGACGCCGATGCCCAGCGGCCGCCGCCCCAGGGCGCCTTTTTTGGCCGCCGGCAGCGGGTAGTCCTGATAGTCGAGCAGCGCATCCAGCGCCCGCACCGCCAGCTCGGCCAGCCCCTCCAGCTCGTCCAGGCGCTCCAGCGCCCCCAGATTGAAGGCACTCAGGGTACAGAGAGCTATCTCGCCGTCATCGTCGCGAATATCCTGCAATGGCCGGGTGGGCAGGGCAATCTCGAGGCAGAGGTTGCTCTGGCGGATGGGGGCCACGGCGGGATCGAAGGGGCTGTGGGTATTGCAGTGGTCGACGTTCTGCACATAGATGCGGCCGGTGCCGGCGCGCTCCTGCATGAACAGCGAGAAGAGCTCCATGGCCTTGAGCGTCTTCTTGCGAATGGCCGGATCCTGCTCGTAGCGCAGATAGAGGCGTTCGAACTCGGCCTGATCGGCGAAAAAGGCCTCGTACAGCCCGGGCACGTCCGAGGGGCTGAACAGGGTGATGACGCCCCCCTGGATGAGGCGCTGGTACATCAGGCGGTTGAACTGCACGCCGTAGTCCATGTGGCGAACCCGGTTTTCCTCCACGCCGCGGTTGTTTTTCAGCACCAGCAGCGACTCCACTTCCAGATGCCACAGCGGATAGAAAACGGTGGCGGCACCGCCGCGCACGCCGCCCTGGGAGCAGCATTTCACCGCCGTCTGGAAATGCTTGTAGAAGGGGATGCAGCCGGTGTGGAAGGCCTCACCGCCACGGATCTCCGAGCCCAGGGCGCGCAGGCGGCCGGCGTTGATGCCGATGCCGGCACGCTGGGAGACATAGCGCACCACGGCGGAGCTGGTGGCGTTGATGGAGTCCAGGCTGTCATCGCATTCAATCAGCACGCAGGAGCTGAACTGGCGCGTGGGGGTGCGCACCCCGGACATGATGGGGGTGGGCAGCGAGATCTTGAAGGTGGAGCAGGCATCGTAGAAACGCTTCACGTAATCGAGGCGGCTGGCCTTCGGATAGCGGGAGAACAGGCAGGCGGCCACCAGCAGGTAGAGAAACTGCGGGCTCTCGAACAGCTCGCCGGTGACCCGGTTCTGTACCAGGTACTTGCCTTCCAGCTGCTTGACGGCGGCATAGGCAAATTGCATGTCGCGCTCGTGGTCGAGGTGGCGATCCAGTTCGGCAAACTCGTCGCTGCTGTAATCGCTCAGCAAGTGGGCATCGTAGCGGCCATCGGCCACCAGCCGGCGCACGTGCTCCAGCAGTGGGGGGGGAGTGAAGCGGCCATAGGCTTTCTTTCGCAGGTGGAACATGGCCAGTCGGGCGGCCAGGTACTGGTAATCGGGGGCCTCGGCACTGATGAGATCGGCGGCGGCCCGGATCAGGGTCTCGTGGATGTCGGCGGTGCGAATGCCGGGATAGAACTGCAGCTGGGCTCGCAGCTCGACCTGGGAGACAGAGACGTTGTCCAGCCCCTCGGCGGCCCAGGTGACCACCCGATGGATCTTGTCCAGATCCAGGGGCTCGCTGCGCCCATCCCGCTTGCTTACCATCAACGCTGTCGTCATGCCTGCTGCTCCCTGCTTGCGTATCGGTCATTCGTCACCGCGGCTGGGTGGCCGGCGCGCTGGCGAATAAAAACACAATATGTAGTATTTAAAATGAATGTTGACGCAAGATAATGTGGTTAGCCGCATATGGCAAGTCAGAAAAGAGGCCGGCCGGCGTCGCCGTGGGCGCGCGATCTATTTACAGCGCAGGCCCGCCGCGGGCTGGCGGCGCATCAAGGTGGTGGAGAAAAATCTTTTCGCTGGACCGCGCCCCTGGTGGGCGCGGGGTGGGAAGGGCTCAGCGGGCGAGGCGTTGCTGCAGCCAGGCGTGCAGGCCGGGCACATCGGCAAAGCAGAGGTCGGCGCCCCAGGCCGCCAGATCCTCATCGGCATGGAAATAGCCCCAGCCGGCAATGGCGGTGTGCATGCCGGCCGCCACGCCGGCCGTGATGTCGCGCTCATGATCGCCCACATACAGGCACTGCTCGGCCGGGATCTGCAGCTGCCGGCAGGCGTAGAGTAGCGGCTCGGGATGGGGCTTGCGCACTGGCAGGGTATCGGCGCTGACGATGACGCCGCAGGCGGGCAGTTGCGGCAGCTGTGCCATCAGCGGCTCGGTCAGAAAGGCTGGCTTGTTGGTGACGATTCGCAAGCGGATGCCATGCGCATTCAGCCAGTCGATGAGCGCGGTCATGCCCGGGTAGGGGCGGGTACCGACGCACAGATGCCCGGCATAGTAGTCGAGCAGCGCCTGCCGCAGTCTGGCGGCACCGCGCAGCTCGAGCTGCTGCTCCCCCAGGCCGGCGCGCAGCAGACCCAGGGCCCCATCGGAGGCGACATGGCGAATGGCACTCATCGACAGCGGCGTCACCCCCTCCTCGATCAGCACATGGTTGACCGCGGCACCGAGATCGGGGGCCGTATCCAGGAGGGTGCCATCCAGATCGAACAGCACGGCGCCGATCGGGCGCGTGTGGGCGTTGCGGGTCATGGTGACTCCGGTTTTTGGCACTGCAGCATGTAGTTGACCGAGACGTCGGGGCTGAGGCTGAAAGTCTGGCTCAGGGGGTGGTAGCGTACGCCGCTCATGCGTCGCAGCAGCAGGCCGGCATCGTCGCAGTGGCGCGCCAGCTCGGCCGGCTGGATGAACCGGGCGTGCGAATGGGTGCCCTTCGGCACCATCTTTGCCAGGTATTCGGCAGCGGCGATCATCAACAGCCAGGATTTGGGAGTCCGGTTGATGGTGGAGAAGAACAGCTGACCGCCGGGGCGCACCAGCCGCGCACAGGCCCGCACCACCGAGGCCGGATCCGGCACATGCTCGAGCATCTCCATGCAGGTGATGACATCGAAGTGCCCCGGCAGCTCCTCGGCCAGTTCCTCCACCGTCAGCTGGCGGTAGTCGAGTTCGACCCCCTGCGCCAGGGCGTGGCGGCGGGCGACCTGCAGCGGTTCATGGCCCATGTCGAGCCCCAGCACCCGCGCGCCCTGGCGGGCCATACTTTCGGCCAGGATGCCGCCGCCGCAGCCGACATCCAGGATGGTGCGGCCGAACAGGCCTGCGCAACCGTCGGCAATCCACTCCAGCCGCAGGGGATTGAGCCGGTGCAGGGGCTTGAATTCGCCCTCGGGATCCCACCAGCGGCTGGCTAGGGCTTCGAACTTGGCAATTTCCTGATGATCGACATTCATGCGCGGTCTTCCTGTGCGACGCGGGCCTTATCTGGCCCGGTATTATATCCAAGGACTTAACCCTTGCCAGCGCGCTGTTCGCCGCTACGGGTTCGCCCATTCCTGTGCTAGAATGGCCGGCTAATGCTGACGTGTCGTTTGAAGTTAGGGACCTAGGTTTTATGAGTGATCTGGCCAGAGAGATCACGCCGGTCAACATCGAAGAAGAGTTGAAAAGCTCCTACCTGGATTACGCCATGAGCGTGATCGTGGGTCGGGCGCTACCGGACGTGCGAGATGGTTTGAAGCCCGTGCATCGGCGTGTACTGTTCGCCATGAACGAGCTGAACAACGATTGGAATAAGCCTTATAAAAAATCGGCCCGTGTGGTCGGTGACGTGATCGGTAAGTACCACCCCCACGGCGACAGCGCCGTGTACGACACCATAGTGCGGATGGCGCAGGATTTTTCCATGCGCTACATGCTGGTGGATGGCCAGGGGAACTTCGGCTCGGTGGATGGCGACTCCGCCGCCGCCATGCGTTACACCGAAATCCGGATGTCCAAGATAGCCCACGAATTGCTGGTGGATCTGGACAAGGAAACCGTCGACTGGGTGCCTAACTACGACGGTACCGAGCAGATACCGGCGGTGCTGCCTACCAAGGTGCCCAACCTGCTGGTCAACGGCTCCTCCGGCATTGCCGTGGGCATGGCGACCAACATACCGCCCCACAATCTCGGCGAGGTGGTGGAAGGCTGTCTGGCGCTCATCGACGATCACGAGATTAGCATCGATAGCCTGATGCAGCTCATCCCCGGTCCCGATTTCCCGACCGGTGGCATCATCAATGGCCGTTCCGGCATCATCGATGCCTACCGCACCGGCCGTGGCAAGATCTATGTGCGCGCCCGCACCGAGATCGAGACCGACGAGAAGAGCGGCAAGGACAGCATCATCGTTACCGAGCTGCCCTACACGGTGAACAAGGCGCGTCTCATCGAGAAGATCGCCGAGCTGGTCAAGGAGAAGAAGATCGAGGGCATCACCGCCCTGCGCGACGAGTCCGACAAGGACGGCATGCGCGTGGTCATCGAGCTGCGCCGTGGCGAGGTCTGCGAGGTGGTGCTGAACAACCTCTACGCCCATACCCAGATGCAGAACGTGTTCGGCATCAACATGGTCGCCTTGGTCAACAATCAGCCCAAGACCCTGAACATCAAGGAAATCCTGAGCGCGTTCATCGACCACCGCCGTGAGGTGGTGACCCGCCGGACCTTGTTCGAGCTGCGCAAGGCACGGGATCGTGCCCATATCCTGGAAGGCCTGGCCATCGCATTGGCCAACATCGACCCCATCATCGAACTCATTCGCCGCTCCTCCAGCCCGGCTGAAGCCAAGGAAGGGCTGCTCAGCCGTGCCTGGGCGCTTGGCAACGTGGCCGCCATGTTGGAGCAGGCGGGAGGCGATGCCGCCCGTCCCGAATGGCTGGAGCCCCATTTCGGCATCCGTGACGGCGAGTACTACCTGACCGAACAGCAGGCTCAGGCCATTCTGGATCTGCGCCTGCAGAAGCTGACCGGCCTGGAGCACGAGAAGATCCTGGATGAATACCGGGAGCTGCTGAACCAGATAGCGGCGCTGCTGCGCATCCTGAACAGTCCCACCCGGCTGATGGAAGTCATCCGCGAAGAGCTGGAGTATGTAAAGAGCCAGTTTGGCGATGTGCGCCGTACCGAGATCCAGGCGGCCAGCATCGAGATCAACATGGAAGATCTCATCACGCCGGAAGACGTGGTGGTGACCCTCTCCCATGAAGGTTACGTCAAGTACCAGCCGCTCTCCGATTACGAAGCCCAGCGCCGGGGCGGGCGCGGCAAGTCGGCGACCCGCATGAAGGAAGAGGATTTCGTCGAGCAGATGCTGGTGGCCAACACCCACGACACCATCCTCTGCTTCTCTACCCGCGGCAAGGTCTACTGGCTGAAGGTATACCAGCTGCCGGAGGCGAGCCGCACGGCCCGCGGGCGCCCCATCGTCAACCTGCTGCCGCTGGAGGAGGATGAGCGCATCACGACCGTGCTGCCGGTCAAGTCCTACGACGAAGACAAGTATGTCTTCTTTGCCACCGCCGATGGCACTGTCAAGAAGACCGAGCTGGCGGCTTACTCCCGGCCGCTCAGCTCCGGCATCCGCGCCATCAACCTCAACGAGGGCGATGCGCTCATCGGCGTGGCCATTACCGACGGCAGCAACGAGATCATGCTCTTCTCCGATGCCGGCAAGGTAGTGCGCTTCATGGAAGATGACGTGCGTGCCATGGGGCGTACCGCCACCGGCGTACGCGGCATGAAGCTGGCTGAGGGAGACTCCGTGGTCTCGCTCATCGTGCCGCAGGGTGACGGAGCCATTCTCACCGCCACCGCCAACGGCTACGGTAAGCGCACCGGTCTTGACGAGTACCCGACCAAGAGCCGCGCCACCCTGGGGGTCATCTCCATTCAGGTCAGCGATCGCAACGGCAAGGTGGTGGGGGCCATTCAGGTGGCCGAGCAGGACGAGATCATGCTCATCACCAATGGCGGCACCCTGGTGCGGACCCGTGCCAGCGAAGTGAGCGTCATCGGTCGCAACACCGCCGGGGTGCGGCTCATCCGCACCATGGAGGATGAGCAACTGGTGAGCCTGGAGCGGGTGGCCGAGCCGGAAGGTGAACTGGGCGACGAGGGCGATGGCGACAGCGAGTCTGTCGAGGCGCCGGTCTGAGTTACTGTAGTGCAAAGCGGCCGGTTGGCCGCTTTTTGCATGTGGAGCCGCTGCCGGCGGCGTCCGCAAAAAGGTTTTGCGCACCCGGGAATATGGGTGTAAAAGCGTGATTTTTGATGAAACTGCCAACGGAAGAGACGATGAACAAGACGGTGTATAACTTTTGTGCAGGTCCGGCCATGCTGCCGGTCGAGGTGATGGCGCAAGCCCAGCGCGAATTCACCAACTTCAACGATCTGGGTGTCTCCATCATGGAGCTCTCTCACCGTGGCAAGGAATACATGGCCGTGGCCGCCGAGGCCGAGCAGGATCTGCGCGATCTGATGCAGGTGCCGGACAACTACAAGGTGCTGTTCATGCATGGCGGTGGCCGTGGTCAGTTCGCCGCCGTGCCCATGAACCTGCTGGGGGGGGCCAACAAGAAGGCTGACTACCTGCTGTCCGGCGTCTGGTCCAAGGCCGCCCTGACCGAAGGCCAGAAGTATGCCGACATCCAGGCGGTGGACGGGGTGTTGAAGGGCGCGGATGGCGGTTTCTCCCTGGTGGACCAGCCCCAGTTCCGCGCCGATGCCGCCTATGTCCACTATTGCCCGAACGAGACCATCGAAGGCATCGAGATGTTCGACCTGCCGCAGACGGGTGGCATTCCGCTGGTGGCCGACATGTCCTCCACCATCCTCTCCCGGCCGCTGGATGTCAGCCAGTTCGGCATCATCTACGCCGGTGCCCAGAAGAACATCGGCCCCTCGGGCCTCGCCGTGGTGCTGGTGCGCGACGATCTGCTGGGGCAGGCGTTGCCGGATACCCCTGCGATTTTTGATTACAAGCTGACCGCCGATAACGACTCCATGTTCAACACGCCGCCCACCTACTCCTGGTACCTGGCCGGTCTGGTCTTCAAGTGGCTCAAGCGTCAGGGTGGACTGGAAGCCATGGAGGCGCGCAACAAGGAAAAGGCGGACTTCCTTTACGACTACATCGATGCCAGCGATTTTTACAGCAACAGCGTGGCCAAGGCCTGCCGCTCGCGCATGAACCTGCCCTTCCAGCTCAAGGATGCGGCCCTGGACGCGGCCTTCCTGGCGCAGTCCAAGGAGGCTGGCCTGCTGGCGCTCAAGGGACATCGCATCGTCGGTGGCATGCGTGCCAGCCTCTACAACGCCATGCCGCTGGAGGGCGTCAAGGCGCTGGTCGGCTTCATGGAAGCCTTCGCCAAGCAGCACGGTTGAGGTCGATGATGGCAGAAGAGGTTATGGATTATCTGGCCCTGGCCAGGCCCGGGGTGCGCGGTTTGCACCCCTATCAGCCGGGCAAGCCCATCGAGGAGCTGGAACGCGAGCTTGGTATCCGCGATTGCATCAAGCTGGCGTCCAATGAGAATCCGCTGGGACTGAGCCCCAAGGCGCGGGGCGCCATCGAGTCGGCCCTCGGCGAGCTGACCCGCTATCCGGATGCCAGCGGTTTTGCCCTCAAGCAGACACTGGCCGAACGGTTGGGGGTGACGGCGTCTCAGATCACCCTCGGCAATGGCTCCAACGAGGTGATTGACCTGGTGTTCCACACCTTTGTCGGGCCCGAGCACGAGGTGATCTACTCCCAGTACGCCTTCGTGGTCTACGCGCTGGCCACCCAGGCCAGTGGGGCCAAGGCCGTCATCACGCCGGCCAGGGCGTGGGGACATGATCTGGATGCGATGCTGGCCGCCATCACCGAGCGCACCCGGCTCATCTGCATCGCCAACCCCAACAACCCGACCGGCACCTACCTGGCACCGGCGGAGCTGGAGGCGTTCCTGGCCCGGGTACCGAGCCAAGTGCTGGTGTTGCTGGATGAGGCCTACTACGAGTACATGAGCGAGGCCGACCGGCCGGAGACGCTGGCCTGGCTGGCGCGCTATCCGAACCTCATCGTCACCCGTACCTTCTCCAAGGCCTATGGGCTGGCGGGGTTGCGGATTGGCTACGCACTGAGTCACTCCGAACTGGCGGGGGTGTTGAACCGGGTACGCGAGCCCTTCAACTCCAACAGCCTGGCGCTGGCGGCGGCTGAAGCGGTGCTGGAGGATGCCGACTATCTGCAGGCGGCCATTGCGCTCAATCATGAGCAGATGCGCCGTTATGAGGCCTGTTTCCAGGCGCTGGGGCTGGCCTACATCCCCTCGGTGGGTAATTTCATCACCCTGGATCTGGGCCGTCCGGCGGCACCGCTGTACGAGGCCCTGCTGCGCGAGGGGGTGATAGTGCGGCCCATCGCCGGTTACGGCATGCCGAACCACCTGCGCATCAGCATCGGCACGGCCGACGAGAACAGTCGCTGCATGGCAGCGCTGCGCAAACTGCTGGCTTGAGCCCTGAAGCCGCCGGCTCCGGTCGGCGGTTTTTGTGCGCCGGCCGGAGCCCGTCCTTGCTCTGCCGCGTACTGGCTGTTACCTTGCTTTGATAGTCCGTCATACCCAAGTTGTAGCTTACAGGAAGTCTATGAAAACCCTCACCCTGGAACCGATTGCCCGTGTCGAGGGCACCGTCAATCTGCCTGGCTCCAAAAGTGTATCCAATCGCGCTCTGCTGCTGGCGGCGCTGGCCCGTGGTACCACCCGTCTCAGCAATCTTCTCGACAGCGATGATATTCGCCATATGCTCAATGCCCTCAAGAGCCTGGGCGTGCAGTATGAGCTCTCCGTGGATCGTACCGAATGTGTGGTCCATGGTCTGGGGCGGCCCTTCTCGGTGCGCGAGCCGGCGCAGCTGTTTCTCGGCAATGCCGGCACGGCCATGCGT
>JBFHKO010000076.1:0-10890 GCA_041595355.1 Aeromonadaceae bacterium | reverse complement strand
GTCATATCTCCCGCCCCATGGCGGCGCTGCGGCGCTGGACCCATACCCTGAATCAGGAGCGTCTGGACGCACCGGTACCGGATTTTGTCTACCCCGAGCTCAACGAGCTGGCGGAGCTGATCCGCGCCAGCCTGTCGTCGGTACAGGCGGCGCTGAAACGGGAACAACGCTTTCTGCGGCACGCCTCCCATGAGTTGCGTACCCCCATCAGTACCATTCGCTCCAATATCGAACTGCAGCGCAAGCTGGATGCCCGCCAGGGGGACACGCCGAGCCATAAGGCCACCCTGGAACGGATCGACCGGGCCAGCCTGACCATGCAGCATCTGACCGAAACCCTGCTTTGGCTCAACCATCAGCCCGATGAACCCCTGTCGGTCCAGCCGGTGGCTCTGGATCAGCTGGTGCGCGATCTGTCGGACGAGATGCTCTATCTGCTCAACGGCAAACCGGTGGAGGCGCAGCTGAAGACCCAGCCCTGCACCTGCCAGTTGCCGCCGATACCGGCGCGGATCGTGCTCGGCAACCTGATCCGCAACGCCTTTCAGCACAGCTGGGAGGGCGAGGTGCGCATAGTCCAGCAGGGCGGCGAGGTCACCATCATCAACCCGCTGCCCGCCGGCGACCGCCCGGCCCGGGATCAGGGCTTTGGCCTGGGGTTGCAGCTGACCGAGCAGCTCTGCTCGCGCCTGGGCTGGGCGCATGACAACAGCGCCCGGGACGGCTCACACCGGGCCCGGGTGGCATTCAATCAGGCGCCGTCGGCCTCCTAGGCGACGGACAGGCCGCCATTGCGCTCACTCCAGGTACTGAGAAAGCTCTTCAGCTTATCGGATCTGGGAGCGCTGAACAGGATGTCCGGGGTGCCCTGCTCCTCTATCAGGCCATTGGCCAGAAACACCACCCTGTCCGAAACCTGGGCGGCAAAGCCCATCTCGTGGGTGACAATCACCATGGTCATCCCCTCCTGGGCCAGGGATTTCATCACCTTGAGCACCTCGCCCACCAGCTCCGGATCCAGCGCCGAGGTGGGCTCATCAAACAGCATGATCTTGGGCTCGGTCCCCAGGGAGCGGGCGATCGCCACTCGCTGCTGCTGACCGCCCGAGAGCTGCCCCGGGTAGACATCCAGCTTGTGTGCCATATCGACCCGCTCGAGGGCCTGCTGCGCCCGGGCGCGGGCCTCGGGCTTTGTCAGGCCATGCACCCGCAGCAGCGGCGACATCACATTCTCCAGCACCGTCATGTGCGGCCACAGGTTGAACTGCTGGAAGACCATGCACACCTCGGCCAGATCGCGCTGCACGAGCCGCCGTGGCAGAGGCTGCAGGTTACCCTGGGAATCGGAGCCGTAGCCGATCAGCTTGCCATTGATCTGCACCTCGCCGCCGTCGTACTGCTCCAGAAAATTGATGCAGCGCAGCATGGTACTTTTGCCTGAGCCGGAGCCACCGATGATGCACACCACCTGGCCATACTCGATGTCGAGATCAATGCCTTTAAGCACCTCGTTATCGCCAAAGTTTTTTTTCAAATCGACCAGTTTAATCGCCCGTTGCCGTGTCGCAGCCATGATGCCTCCTGAGTGCTTGATTAGTGTATGACCAAATAACGGGTTGCCCGATACTCACACCAGCGCTCGACTTTCGACACGGCGAAGGTGATCACCCAGTACGCGACGGCCAGAAACAGATACGGCTCAACCACGGTGAATGTTTTGGTGGCCATGGTGATTGCCGCTGTGGTGATTTCCGGCACCGTGATGATGGAGAGAATCGCCGACTCTTTCACCATGATGATGGTCTGGTTGATGCCGGGCGGAATGATCAGACCCAGCATCTGTGGCAATTGAATCCGGATGAGGATTTGCCAGCGGGAGAAGCCGAGATCATACGCAGCCTCCAGCTGTCCCTTGGGGATGCTGGCAAAGCCGGAGCGATAGATTTCGGCAAAATAGGCCGCCACATACAGCCCCAGGCCGATAATGCCGACCTGCTCGGCGCTGAGTTCCAGTCCCACAAAGGGCCCGCCGTAATAGACCAGGTACACCTGCACCAGCAGCGGCGTGCCGCGAAACAGATTCAGGTACAGCGCATAGACAAAACGCGTCAGACGCCCTCCGATACGACTCAGCCCATAGAGCAGCAGGCCGCCCCCCAGCCCGATCAACAACGCCAGCGAGCAGACATACAACGTAAAGGAAAGCCCCTTTGACAGAATGGGCCAGTAGCTAACATACAGGCTAAAATCCATGCCACAGCCTCCTAGTGAGTGGTTAAACGGGACTCGATATGGCGTCCCAGCATGCTGATGCAGGAGGTCAGCAGCAGATACAGCAGCCCGGCGACCACAAAGAACTCGATCGGCCGATAGCTGGTCGAGGAGTAGGTCTGCGCAATCCGCATCAAGTCGGTCACCGCAATAGTGGAGATCAGGGCCGAATTCTTGATGATATCGATGGTTTCATTGACCAGTGACGGGATGGTGCGCCTCACCACCTGCGGCAACTCGATATAATAGAGTCGTTGCAGCGTGCTGTATCCAAAGCTCCAGGCGGCTTCCTTCTGGCCGAGTGGAATCATCTGAAAGCCACCACGCAGGATCTCGGCCTGGAATGCCGACGTATTCATCGACAGGGCAATGATGGCGGCCGCCACCGGGGGAATATTGAGGCCGACGAGGGGCAGGAAATAAAACACTATCGCCAGCTGCACCAATAACGGCGTGCCGCGCAGCGCGCTGATATACGCCATGCAGCCATAACGCAACATCCCGATGGCTGACATCCTCCCCAGACACAGCAGCGCTCCCAGAATAAAGCCGATGCCGATGGATAATACCGATATCCAGGTGGTCATCCAGAGCCCGTTCAGCAATGCGCCGGCATGGTCAAAGACCACGGTAAAATCCACCATATCAGGCTCCTGACACGACTGACGGGGTGCGCTGATGCAGTGACTGCGCCGCAATACACACCAATTCGAACATCACGGTGGCGCCGACCAGCGCGGTCGCGCCGGACGGATCAAATGGCGGTGCCACCTCCACCACATCGGCGCCGACCACCTGCAGGCCACTCAATCCACGTATCATCTTGAGCGCTTCAAACGAACTAAAGCCGCCGATCTCGGGGGTGCCGGTGCCAACCGCGTAGGCCGGATCCAGGCCATCCACATCAAAGGTGACATAGGCCGGGGTATCGCCGATGAGTCGATGAACTTCATCGATCACCCCCTGCACCCCCAGCTCGTAAAACTCGTCCATGTAGATAACCCGCATGCCGCTGTCATGACTGAAGCGCCAGATATCGCGATCACCGATGGAACCACGAATGCCGATCTGGATGGTCCTGCGCGGATCGATCAGCCCCTCTTCGACGGCAATCTTGAACGGCGAGCCGTGGTGAAACTTGGAGCCCAGGTAGTTGTCGCCGGTGTCGCAGTGAGCATCGAAGTGCACCAGCGCCAGCGGCCCCTCCTTGGCCAGCGCACGCAGGATCGGCAGGCTGATGGAGTGATCTCCACCGGCGGTCACCGGCAAGGCGCCGGCGCTGATAACCCGCTCAAAAAAGGCCTGAATTGAGTCATGGCTGCGCTCCAGCTCGAACGGGCTGTCCGGCAGCGCGTCGCCCACATCGGCAATCCGGCACAGCTCGAACGGCGCCACTCCGGTGCTTTGATTGATGGTGCGGATCAGGCTGGACTGATTGCGTATTTCCCGTGGTCCGTGGCGGGTACCGGTACGGTTGGTGACCCCGCCATCAAATGGAACTCCTATCAGGGCAATATCGATATCCGCCAGCGATGGCTGATAAGGACAGCGCATGAACGTGGCAATGCCGCTGTAACGGGGCTGCTGTTGCGGGTTGTGACTCATGGGGTCTGCTCCTTGCGGTAATGGGAGACATAGCCGATCAGATTCATCAGCAGTTGTGCCGCCAATGTGGCTGTCACCTCCGCCGGATCGTACGCCGGGGCGACTTCACACAGGTCGATGCCCACCACCTCGCCCCGCTGGCAGATCTGCTGCAGCAACTCCAGAATTTCGTAGTAAGCGAAGCCGCCGTGGCTGGGCGTGCCGGTGCCCGGGGCGATGGACGGATCGAAACCGTCAATATCGATGCTGATGTAGTAGCGCTGCCCGGCGGGGATCTGGCGCAATACGCCGGAGAGACCCTGCTGGCGAAATTGGCGCACCGAGATGATGGTCGAACCGGCGCGGCGCGCATCCGCATAATCGTTCTGGTTGGACGAGGAGACATTGCGGATCCCCAGCTGGGTCAGGCCGCTCACATGCTCCATTTCAGACACCCGGCGCATGCAGTTGCCATGGCCGTAGCGCACCCCATGGCGTTCATCGACGAAGTCCAGGTGGGCATCAATCTGGATGATATGCAGCGGCGCCTGCCCGGCATAGGCCGCCACGGTGGCGGCGGTAATGGCGTGATCGCCGCCGAGTATCACCGGAATGGCGCCACGCTCAAGGATGGTCCGCACCGCCCGTTCGGTGTTGTCCAGGCAGCGCTCGGGGTTGGTGTGGATCATATCGACATCCCCCAGATCCACGATGCGCACCTTGTCGCGCTCGAGAAACAGGGTGTCACACTCGTGATCGTACGCACCACTGTGACCGAAGGAAAACAGTGTGGAAGCCTGGCGGATCCCCCGCGGCCCAAAGCGGGCACCGGAACGATACTGGCAGCCCATGTCATAAGGGACGCCCAACACCGCGAAGTCAGCCTCGAAAGAACCCCACTCACTGATGGCCGGGCTTTTCGCAAAGGTACAGAAACCCACAAACGGCAGGTTCAGACGGCCGCGTTCATATGCATGGTGGCTCATCACTACATCCCCTGATTTAGACGTGAAACGGAAAGAACAGGGGGCCGCCCGGCCCCCATCCGATACTCAGTGCAGCGGCGCCGGCACCGCTCCAGTGGGGATTTCCATGGTGAAGCCGAACCACTTCTGCTGCAGCTCGCTCAGCTTGCCGCTGCGATGCAGTTTTTCGATACCATCGCTGAAGAATTGCACCAGCGAGGCCGACTCGGCATCCTTTCTGCCCACCCAGCCGTAATAGGTCGCCGGTCCGAACGGCGGCTGCACAATCTCGAACATGTCCGGCCGCTCCTTGACGATAGGCGCCAGATTGGGAACCGCCTGCGGGACCACATCCACCCGCCGCGACGCCAGCGCGGCATAGGCTTCGTTATAGTCAGTGAACTCCTTGATGGCCTTGTAACCCTGCCCCTGCGGCTTCAGGGCGGTCTGTTCAAAGTCACTGATCACCCCCAGTTGAGCCGAGCCGACCTGAGTCCCGACCACCATGCCGGCCATATCCTCGGGCTTGCTGATCCGCTCATCGCCCTTGCGTTTCAACATGGCAATGGCTGCCGTGGAAATGGGATAGGTAAAGGCATACTTGTCGGCCCGCTCCTGGGTGATGGTGAGGGCGGTCGCCACAAAGTCATAACGTTTGGTACTCAAACCGGCCAGTATGCCTTGGAATGGCAAATCCAGCTGGGTCAGCTTGACGCCGGGCAGATCGATCAGGATCTCGTCGAGAATATCCTTCCCGTAGCCGACAATCTTACCCTCCTCAAGCATCTCGAAGGGGGCGTAGCGCGCCTCGGTGGCGATGACGATCTCCCCTCTCTGCTTGATCTCCTCCAGCAAATCCGCCTGAGCGGTCTGAGTCACCGTCGCACACAACACCCCGGCGGTGAGCAACATGTTCTTTAGTGACAGTGGCATGATTTTCATAGTGGTGACCCTCGTGACAGTCGATGTAATGGCGTGCAGGAGCCTATAGTGGGACCGAGATCCGCGAGGCAACAAGCAGCCATTGCTAATCGCTCAGCATAAGCTGCGGTAATGCACTAACTTAAGGCGCCAGACGAGCATAAACTCCTCCCGCTGGTGCAGATGAGCCACTTGATATCCGCTGCTGGCAATGGCGAGAGAACGCACACGCAAGATCCAATCCAGGCGCCCCCGAGGACAGCGCACCTCGAGTAACTGGCATAAAAAATGCTGTTTTCCGCCATGGTTACACACGCCCGGGGCGCCGAAAGAGCCGGTCCCGGCCAGGATAAGGAGCGGAATCTTGTCGTTACGCCTACCGCCGTTGGAGGCACTGCGTTATTTCGAAGCGGCCGCACGCCATCTCAGCTTCACCCTGGCGGCCCAGGAGCTATGCGTGTCACAAAGCGCCGTCAGTCAAAAAGTGATCCTGCTGGAGGAGCGACTGAACTACCCCCTGTTTGAGCGCAAACCCCGGCAACTGCTGCTGACAGACCGGGGGCAGCAGCTCTACCAGTCAGTTCAACAGGCGCTGCGGCAGATCCGCGATACCCTCAACGAGATTGAAACCCGCGAGCAGATGAGCCGGCTCGAGCTCTACTGCATGCCCTCCTTCGCCAGCCGCTGGCTGATGCCCTGCCTGAATGACTTTCATCAGCAGCACCCGAATATCGATCTGCACCTGGTCGCCAACCTCGCCGAGCCCAACTTCCGCAGTGAAGAGGTGGATATTGGCATCTGTCATGGGGTGGGCGATCAGCCGGCCATGGAGCAGCGTCTGCTGTTTCGGGATTACATCTACCCGGTCGCCAGCCCAGAATTGGTGGAAAAGCTGGCACTGAGGGCCCCGGCGGACCTCAGCCGCAGCGTACTGCTGCACGACTCCCTCCCCCAGGCAAAGCTCTCCACTTCCTGGCACCGCTGGCTGTCAGAGCAGGGGATCAAGGGGGTGGATTACAATGGCGGTTACCGCTTCAATCAAGCCGACCTGATTGTCCGGGCAGCCATTGACGGCCAGGGCGTCGCGCTGGGGCGGCATGCTCTGGTGGCCCGTGACGTGGCCCGTGGCCGGCTGGTACCACTGTTCGAGCGGGTGGTCGAGGATGATGGCGTCTATATCGTCTGCCTCAAAAAACTGCTTGAGCGCCCTCAGGTGGCCGACTTTTTCGAGTGGATGCAACAGCAGGCTCGCCTGTTTGAACAGCAGTTCAGTGTCGAGCGCCTGATGCGGCATAAGCTGGCTTAATAGGCTCATTAACAATCACTGTTTGCCCCGTGACGATGGCGATTACAAGATGCAGACATCGCAGTCAATCATGGGGCAACACCGATGTTAGATTTACTTGAAATCCGCAATGGCGAGAAAGTCAAAGGCACCTTTTCATCCACCGAGATGCTGAACCGACTGGCCCGCCTGCGCCAGTTGCTGACGCAGGAAAACCTGGATGCGGTGATCTTCACCTCCATACAGAACATCAATTACTACAGCGATTTTCTCTATTGCTCCTTTGGCCGGCCCTATGCGCTGATTGTGACCCAGGAGCGTTCCGTTACCATTTCGGCCAACATAGACGGGGGCCAGCCCTACCGCCGCAGCTTTGGTGATAACCTGATCTACACCGACTGGCAGCAGGATAATCACTATCGCGCCATCGCCTCACTGCTGCCTGCGGCACAACAGATCGGCATTGAAGCCGATCACCTGACTCTGCGCGCCCAGCAAAAGCTGATGCGCGCCCTGCCAGCCGCGCGCTGGTGCGATATCAGCGATGCCGTCATGCAGATGCGCATGATTAAAAGTGCCGAGGAGATCGCCTTGATCAGACAGGGCGCCCGCATTGCCGATATCGGTGGTGCGGCCTGTGTGCAGGCCCTCGCAGTCAATGTGCCTGAATATGAGGTGGCGCTGGCCGCCAACGCCGCCATGACCCGCGAAATCGCCGCCACCTTTCCCCATGTGGAACTTCGCGACACCTGGACCTGGTTTCAGTCCGGACTCAACACCGATGGGGCCCACAATCCCCTCACCAGCCGCCGGATCCAATCGGGCGACATTCTCAGCCTGAACTGCTTTCCGATGATTGCCGGCTACTACACGGCACTGGAGCGCACCCTGTTTCTGGATCATTGCAGCGACGCCCAGTTGCGGATCTGGGAGATCAACTGCGAAGTGCACCGCAAGGGACTGGAGCTGATCCGCCCGGGGGTGCGCTGCTGTGATATCGCCCATGAGTTGAACGGAATTTACGACCAGTATGGCCTGCTGGAATACCGCACCTTTGGCTATGGCCACTCTTTCGGCGTGCTCAGCCACTACTACGGCCGCGAGGCCGGGCTGGAGTTACGGGAAGATATTACCACCGTACTGGAGCCGGGAATGGTCATCTCCATGGAGCCCATGTTGATGCTCCCCGAGGGGATGCCCGGTGCTGGCGGGTATCGGGAGCATGATATTCTGGTGGTCACGGAGCAGGGCGCGGAAAACATTACCGGCTTTGGCTATGGCCCGGAGCACAACATTATCAAGGCGAACTAACTCATGTCGATGGCTCACCTTATCGCGGTCGCCACCATTATCATGTGGTCCTCGCTGGCGGCACTGACCGTCAGCTTGGCCCATATTCCACCGCTGCTCAGCGTCGGCCTGGTGCTGATGATCGCCGCCCTGCCGGGGCTGCGTTACTGGCGGACCTGGCGGCTCTCCGCTGGGCAATGGGCCTGTGGCGTGCTCGGCATGTTTGGTTATCATTTCTTCCTCTTTGATGCCTTCAGCCGGGCCCCGGCGCTCAACGTCAACCTCATCCAGTACCTGTGGCCGCTGTTCATCGTGCTGGGCACCCCGCTGGCGATCCGCCTGGCGCTGAACTGGGGCCACATTGTCGGTGCCCTGCTCGGTTTCGTGGGCATTGCCATCACCCTCTCGGCCGACGCCATCCGCATCGCCCCCGAGCATGCGCTGGGGTATGCCGAGGCACTGCTGGCGGCCTTGCTGTGGGCTTTCTACACCCTGGCCAACAAGCGCAACGTCGGCATGCCGGTGTCTGCCGTGGCCGGGATCTGCCTGCTCTCAGGTCTGCTGTCGGTGGCGACCTACCTGCTGGTGACGCCGGCTCCTCTGGCTCTGAGGCTCGCTCCGGCCGATATCGGTGCCGTGCTGGCGCTGGGCCTGGGTCCAATGGGACTGGCGTTTTATTCCTGGGACTACGCCGTGCGCCATGGCGATCCGCGCTTCATAGGGGCACTCAGCTACCTGACGCCCCTGCTCTCCACCCTGTTGATGGTGCTGCTCCACCGGGAACTGGCCCTTGGCCTGCATCATCTGCTGGCCCTGCTGCTGATTGTCTGCGGTGCCTCCCTGGGTAAGCTGGTCAAGCCGCGACCCCGGCAACACAGCCTGGTGGAATCACCCCGTCACTGACCCCTCAACAACAACGGCCCCCGCAACCTTCGCTGCGGGGGCCGTTTCAGTCGTGCTGCGGCGTCGCTTAGGCCACTTTCAGCGCCCGCAGGGGCTCGACATAATCCCGGGACTGGCTCTCGCAGACGCTCAGGCAGGTGAGCTGACCGTGGATAACATTCAGACCGTTGAGCAGATGCGGGTTTTGCAGCAGTGCCCGCTGGTAGCCCAGGCCCGCCAGCTGGCTGATGTAAGGCAGGGTGGCGTTGTTGAGGGCGAAGGTGGAGGTGCGTGCCACGGCGCCCGGCATGTTGGCGACACAGTAATGGACCACGTCGTCGACCACGAAGGTGGGCTCGGCATGGGTGGTCGCCCTGGAGGTGGCAAAGCAGCCGCCCTGATCGATGGCCACATCCACCACCGCCGAGCCGGGACGCATGGCGGTGATCATCTCGCGGCTCACCAGCTTGGGCGCCGCCGCACCGGGGATCAGCACCCCGCCGATGACCAGATCCGCCTCGGTGACATAACGCTCCAGGTTGTACTGGTTGGAGAACACGGTTTTGGCCCGGCCGGCAAACTGGGCATCCAGCTGGCGCAGGGTGTCGATGTTGTTATCCAGGATCACCACATCGGCATACATGCCCACCGCCATCTGGGCCGCATTGCGACCGACCACGCCGCCACCGATGATCACCACCCTGGCCGGCTCCACGCCACTGACACCGCCGAGCAGCATGCCGCGGCCACCGTTGGATTTTTCCAGGCACGCGGCCCCGGCCTGGATAGACATCCGTCCGGCCACTTCCGACATCGGCGCCAGCAGCGGCAGCGAACCGTTGGCCGAGGTGACCGTCTCATAGGCGACGCAGACCGAACCGCTGTCGAGCAGATCCTGGGTCTGGGCATGATCCGGCGCCAGGTGCAGATAGGTGAACAGCAGCTGGTTTTCACGCAGCAGCGCCCGCTCCTGGGCCAGCGGCTCCTTCACCTTGACCACCATCTCGCTCAGGGCAAAGATCTCGGCGGCGGTGGGGATGATGGCCGCGCCGGCCTGCCGATAGGCGGCATCATCGATGCCGATGCCGAGCCCGGCACCGGCCTGGATCAGCACCTGATGTCCCTGGGCCACCAGCTCACGCACCGATGCCGGCACCAGGCCAACGCGGTATTCATGGTTTTTGATTTCAGACGGTACGCCAATGATCATGATTGCTTTCCTCTAATGGGGGGAGATGTTCAGTTTTTTACGACGTTGAAATTGGACCAGGCCTGGCTGGCGGGCATCACTTCCAGGCTGTTGATGTTGATGTGCGCCGGCTGGGTCGCGAGCCAGTAGATGATGTCGGCGATATCCTGCGGTTGCAGGGCCTGGGCTCCCTGATAGAGCTGGCGATATCTTTCGTCGTCGCCGCCAAAGCGCACCAGGCTGAATTCGCTCTCCGACAACCCCGGCTCCAGGCTGGTCACCCGCACCCCCTTGCCCACCAGATCGCAGCGCAGGTTGCGCGAGAACTGGGCCACGAAGGCCTTGGAGGCGCCATAGACGTGGCTGCCCGGATAGGGCCAGTGGGCGGCAATGGATGCCAGGTTGATGATGCTGGCCGGCGTCGCCGCCAGCAGGGTCGGCAGCAGGGCATGGGTCATGTTCACCAGGCCGGTGACATTGGTGTCGATCATGGTGTGCCAGTC
>JBFHKO010000075.1:0-10896 GCA_041595355.1 Aeromonadaceae bacterium | reverse complement strand
TGAGGGCGGCCATGCCCAGCCAGGTGGTATAGATGCCCCGGGTCAGGGCCACATACAGCAGGCGCAGATCCTCGGCCAGCCGTTCCTCGTCGGCCCGCGCCAGCGACTCGGCGGAGTAGGCAAGATCCAGCCACAGCCCCTCCTCGGCGTGATATTTGGCCTGGTCGGTGGGACGAAAACCGCTGATGAAGGGCAGCAGCACCAGCGGATATTGCAATCCCTTGGACTTGTGGATGGTGACCACCTGCACCAGCTTGCGCTCCGACTCCAGCCGCAACTGCTGCTCGTCGGCATTGCCATTCGGCGCCCGGCAGTGCTCATTCAGCCAGCGCAGCAGCGCCGGCTCACCGGAGAGCTCGGCGGCCGCCTGCTGCAACAGCTCCCCCAGGTGCAGCAGATCCGTGAGCCGCCGTTCGCCATCAGCCTCGCTCAGCAGGCGAGCGGGAATGGCATGCAAAAACAGGAAGTGGCGCAACATGGGCAGCACGCCCTTCTGCCGCCAGAGCTCGGCGCAATGACGCAGCCGCTCCACCGCCTGCTCCCAGAGCGCCTCCTGTTGGTTGAGGGCCACCAACTGCTCGGCGCTCCAGCCCACCAGGGCACTGCCCATGGCGCGCCGCAAACTGGAATCATCGGTGGGATTGAGGCAGGCATGCAGCAGCAGCGCCAGATCCCGGGCCTCCTGGGTGGCGAAGACCGACTCCCGGCTGGAAAGATAGACGCTGGCGATGCCGCACTCGCGCAACGCCTGACGCACCAGGGCAGCCTCGCTGCCGGTGCGTACCAGTATGGCGATGTCGCCGGGCTTGAGCGGCTGCGAGCCTATGCGTGCCGAACCGGCCTGGGCGGCGCACAGCCAGGCATGCACCTGGGCCGCCGCGGCGCAGGCCATCTGCTGACGATACGCCCCCAGCGAGAGGCGCTTCTCACCGGCGCCGCTGCCGCCCGGGGTGTCGGCCAGATACCACTGCAGGGGCGCCACCGGCTTGCCGGCCAGACAGAAAGCCTCCTTTTTGCCGTTGGCCTGCACCGGCTGAAAGGGAATGTCGGCCTGGTAGATGAAGGGGGCGCTCGCCTGGGCGAACAGGCCATTCACCGCCGCCACCAGCGCGTGGGTGGAGCGATAATTGGTCTCCAGGGTGTAATGATCGACGACCTGCCGCTTGGCCTGGATGTAGGTGAAGATGTCGGCGCCGCGAAAGCCATAGATGGCCTGCTTGGGATCGCCGATCAGGTAAAGCCCGCAACCGTCGGCGGCCCCGCCATAGAGGCGGGTGAAAATGCGGTACTGCTGGGGATCCGTGTCCTGAAACTCGTCGATCATCGCCACCGGGTACTGCTCGCGAATGCGGGCGGCGAGCGGCTCTGCCGCCGGTCCGCCCAAGGCCAGATCCAGGCCGCTCAGCAGATCATCGAAACCCAGCAACTGCCGGCGCAGCTTGGCCTGGCGCAGTCGCTGGCGCACCTCGGTCAACGCCTGCCTCAGCAACACATCCTGAATGCCCAGGGGAGCGGCCAGCAACGCGTCTATGGCGGCGAACAGCGGGTGGTGCGGCGGCGCTCCCTTCTTGGTCTTGGCGCTCAGCTCCGCCTGGCTGAAGCATTTCAGCTTCTCCGGCAGGGCATAGTCCTCGGTGCTCGTCGCGGCCCAGTCGCCCACCTGGGCCAGCCAGTTGGGCAGGTTGCGGCTGGAATAGCTGCGCTTGTCGACGCCCGAGTCCCGGATCAGAGCGTCCAGCTCGCCGGCCGCCGCCCGCCACTGGCGCTTGACTGCCTCGATGCGTCCCAGGATCTCGGCGTGCCGCGCCTCCAGGCTGCCCTCGCCGCCCAGGCAGCGCAGCTCGGGGGTGGCCAGATGGGGGCGCAGTGTCCGCAGCAGCGCCTGGGGCGTTTTCCAGCTGTCGCGCACCGCCCGCGCCAGGGGCAGCGCCAGCCCGTAGCAGCGATGGCGCCAGAAATCGGCCACCGCCTCCACATGCAGCCGCTCATCGTCGCTGACGAATTCGGTCTCGAACAGGCTGCCCGATTCGAAGGCATTCTGCTTGAGCATGCGCTGGCAGAAGCCATGAATGGTGTGGATGGCCGCCTCGTCCATCTGCCGCTCGGCGGTGAGCAGCAGCCGGGTCGCCAGGGGCCGATCCGCCACCGCCTCCAGCAGGGATTGCAGCAGGGGATCCTGGCTGTGGCCCGCCTCGAAGGCCTGCCGTGCCGCCCGGATGCGCGCCAGTATGCGCCCGCGCAACTCGGCGGTAGCCGCCTCGGTGAAGGTCACCACCAGAATGCGGTCCACCGGCAACGGCAGACCGAAACCGGTGGCATCCGTGCCGTGGCCCAGCAACAGGCGCAGATAGAGGCCGGTGATGGTATAGGTCTTGCCGGTACCGGCGCTGGCTTCGATCAGGCGTTGCCCGCGCAGGGGAAAATCCAGTACATCCAGAATGCGGCTCATGCGTCAGGTCTCTCCAGGTGACAGCGCAAGGGGCCCAGCCAGGCCTCGGCATGCCCTTGCAACTCGGCGAGCAGGGGCGCGTCCCAGTGCGGGAAGCAGCGGCGAATGGACGCATCCAGCCCCTCGCCATGCAGGTAGTCGCTGCCGGTGAACTGAGCCTCGGCCTGTTGCGCCGCCTTGTGCCGCTGGGCCTCATCCTCACTGGGCTGCCAGCCGTCGGCAGCCGGGGCGCCGGCCTGCTCCAGCCAGCACCAAGCGCTCTTGGGAAAGAAGGCCAGCGGCCGGGTCAGTCCTTCCAGATAGCCGCTCAGCAGTGCATCCAGCCAGCGGCGCGCCTGCTCCGGCGCCACGGGTTTCAGCCTCAGGTGTGCCAGCCCCTTCTCCAGCCCCAGCAGTTCGCTGGGCTGGCAGTGTGCATCACCGGCGCACAGACACAGATGCTCAATCCAGCAGCGCAGCAAAAAGGCGCCATGCAGCCGACCGGGCCGGTAGCGGATCAACCGGCCGTCATGCCCCCCCGTCAGCGACCCGAGCAGCCGGCCCGGGCCGAGGGGCAACTGCACCCGCCACCGGGCAGAGGGGCCCTGTAACAGGGGCGGCAAGGCCTGTACCAGCGGCGCCACCCGACAGACCTCCTCTTCCAGCAACAGGCGCCCGAAAGCGCCTTCCGGCAACTGCCCGGAGCCCAGCTGCCGGGCGCGCCAGAGGGCGGGGGCCTCATCCTGCAGCTGCTGCTCCAGCAGGCTCGCCTTGAGCTGATAGCTCTGCAGCAGGTCCAGCTCGAAGGGCTCGTCCTCTTCCAGCTCGCTCTCCGGCTCGCTGAACTGTACCCGCAGCACCCGCTGCAGGAAGTAGGCGGCCGGGTTGCGATAAAAGCGCAGCACTTCGGCCAGCTCGATATCCGGGTAGCCGCGGGCCTCCTCGGGCAGCGGCAGCGGCTGGGTCAGAAAGGGCTGGGGCTCGGGGGCCGGCGCCAGCAGCGGCAGCCACTCGGCGGCGTAGGAGGCGGGCGCCTCGGCCTCAAAATAGCGGCCATCGTAGGGCACCAGCGGATGCATCCGGCACATGCGTCGCACCACCGCTTGGGCGCGTTCGGCATCGTTGGCAGCGTCGCAGCCGGGCGCCAGGAAGCTGTGGCCGCAATAATCCAGCAGCTCGGAGACCAGCACCGAGGGCTCCCGCTCGCTGTTGTCCTGGGCGCTGCGCGCCACATAGGAGAGGTAGAGCCGCTCCTGGGCCGCCAGCAGCGCCTCCAGAAACAGGTAGCGATCATCCTCGCGCCGCGATCTGTCGCCCCGCCGCGGGGCCTGGGCCATCAGATCGAAGCCCAGGGGCGGCACGCTGCGCGGGTAGACGCCATCGTTCATGCCCAGCAGGCAGACCTGGCGAAACGGGATGGAGCGCATCGGCATCAGGGTGCAGAAGTTGACCCGCCCGGCCAGAAATTGCTGCCCGCCGCGCAGGTCGGTAAGCGTCTCGCCCAGGTAGTCGCGCAGCACCCCCAGGGAGAGCGGCGCCTGATACGCCACCGCCTGCAGCCGCTGCTTGAGCGCCTGCATCGCCTGGCGCACCAGCGCCAGCACCGTCTCGTCCTCCTCGCCGGGGGCATAGAAGGCCAGCAGCAGTTCATCCAGGCAGGCGACCCACTCCAGCAGGCTGCGCTCGCGGGGCAGATCCTCCCGCCACGCGCGGATCTGGCGGATGAAACGCGCCAGCCGCCCCAGCAGCTCGGCCTCCTGACCTTCGATTTCCACATAGGGCAGTATGCCGGCGAAGGGCGTCAGCTGATCACAGGCGTAGCCGAGCAGCAACCTATCCAGGCCGAAGCGCCAGGTGTTGCTGGGCATCTGTTGCAACGCGAAGCGTTCCGCATCGCCCTCATCCAGTCCCCAGCGAATGCCCGACGCCTGCACCCAGTGCCGCAGCAGGGTCAGATCGGTATCCGCCAGCCCGAAACGGGCCAGCACGGCGGGCACGGCCAGCAGCTCCAGCAGCTCGGGGGCACTGCAGCGCGCCTCCGGCAGCGCCAGCAGCTGCAGCACGCTCAGCAGCAGCGGGTTCTCCTGCTGGGCCGAGCGATCCGAAATGGAAAAGGGGATATGGCGTTCGGGAGGCGCACTGCCGAACACCGCCTGGATATAGGGGCTGTAGCGGTTGATGTCGGCCACCATCACCACCAGCTCCCGGGGGCGCAGGCTTGGATCGGCGGCAAAGCGCTTGAGCAGCTCGTCGTGCAGCACCTCCACCTCGCGCATGGGGCTGTGACAGCCATGCAACACCAGGGAGTCGTCATCCGCCGCCAGCGGCAGGCGCGGCCCCTCCCGGCTGCGGTCCAGCAACTCCAGGATGTCGTGCTGCAGGGTGGTCAGCAGGTTGACCGGCGCCACCTCGACGAAGGCCTCCACCTCCCTCGGCTGCAGATCCGAAAGCAGCGAGAGGTGATCGCGCCCCTGCTTGCCGAGGGAGACCAGCAGCGGATTGCCCTCGGCCAGCTCGCCCTGAGGATTGTAGAGGCGGGCCAGATCCTGCTGCGGGGCAAACAGCCCCCCCTCGCCATCGGGCGTCAGGCTGCCCGCCGCCAGGTGGATGCGCCGCCGGGCCAGCAGCTGGCGCAACCAGCCCTGATCCAGACGCCAGCTCTCGATGAGATCACCCCAGTAGTAGCGGCAGGGATTGGTGAGCATGAAATGCACCTCCATCCGCTGCCCCAGGGCCTGCAGGGCCGCCAGGTAGTGAGGCGGCAGGGTGGAGATGCCAAACACGAAGATGCGTTCGGGCAGCGGCTGCTCGGGCGCCGTGCGGGCCAGCTGCGTAATGAAGCTGGTGAACAGGTTGGCGCGGTGGATGTGGCTCGCCTGCTGTTCGGTGATGGCCACCAGGGCGCGCCACAACTGCGGCTGCCAGGGCTGGCTCTCGGCCCCCAGGCAGCCCCCCTGCTCCCAGTCGGCAATCCAGTCCGGCCGGTACACCAGATACTGGTCGAAGACATCGGCGATGCGCTGACTGAGCTGGTAACGCTTGCGCTGGTCCGGATCCTCGCTCAGATAGCGGGCCAGCGGGGCGAAATCGGCTTGCTCAAGGCAGGTGGGCAGCAGCTGCATCAGCCGCCAGCTCATGGCCGGCTTGGTATAGGGATTCTCTTCCGGTACCTCGGGCAGTACCCGGTGAAACATCTGCCAGATGAAGCTGGCCGGCAGCGGGAACTGCAGGTTGGCGGCGATGCCAAGGGCCTGGGCCAGCTCCTGCTTCAGCCACTGGGCCATGCCGGGGCTCTGCACCAGGATGAGCTCCGCCGCCATGGGATCGGTCAGGGGCCGGCTGCGCAGCAGTTCGGCCAGCAGTGCCTTCAGAACATCCAGCTGATTGGAGTGATAGACGACGAACAAGGGTCTGGATTCTCCCCGCGATGGCGCCGCCCCGGCAACGGGCGCGCAGACAGCGTTCCATCATAAATGAAAAGCGCCGGCCTGCCGGCGGCGGGCCACAAAAATTATCCACTGCGGATGGATTTTTGGCCGTGAATTGACAACAATCGGCAGGCAAATACGGGGCCCGTCTTGACCCCGGCAACCGAAACCAGGAGAACACCCATGTCACCACGCACACAGCGCCATGCCCTGTGGCTCGGCCTGCTGCTGCTGCTGGGCGCGGCCTCGGCCCACGCCACCAGTTACCCGCTGCCCCCCGAGAACAGCCGCCTCATCGGCGAGCCGACTTATTACACCGTGCCCCATGACGGCAAACCGCTGGAGGAGATCGCCAGCCGATTCCAAATGGGGTTGCTGGCCCTGATGGAAGCCAACCCCGGCGTCGACCCCTTTCTGCCTACCCCCGGCACCCGCCTGGTGATCCCCACCCAGATGCTGCTGCCCGAAGGCCCGCGTCAGGGCATCGTCATCAACCTGTCTGAGATGCGCCTCTATTACTACCCACGCAAGCAGAACGTGGTGCATGTGCTGCCCATCGGCATCGGCCGCATCGGCCGGGCAACACCGGTGATGAATACCCACATCATCAGCAAACAGGCCAACCCCACCTGGACGCCCACCAGCAACACCCGCAAGGAATACCTGCAAAACGGCGTGGTGCTGCCAAAGGTGGTACCGGCCGGCCCGGATAATCCCATGGGCAAATACGCCCTGCGCATGGCGGCCGGCGGCGGCGAATACCTGATCCACGGCACCAACCAGGATTTCGGCATCGGCCTGCGTGTCAGTGCCGGCTGCATCCGTCTGCGCCCGGACGATATCGAGTTCCTGTTCGAACAGGTACCGGTGGGAGAAAGCGTGCGTATCATCGACGAGCCCGTCAAGATGGCGACCGAGCCGAACGGCAAGCGCTATCTGGAAGTACACCAGCCGCTGTCGCGCACCGAGGAAGAACAACAGCGCCCCAGCAAGCTGATCCTGAGCCCGGAAACCCTGAAGTTCATCAATGCCCCGGGCGTGATCCAGCGTCGGGTCACCGAGCAGATGAAGGCCATGAGTGGCCTGCCGATGGTGATCGGCTACTGAGCCGTCCGCAACCGCCCAAAAATAAAGAGAGGCGCTGCATGCAGCGCCTCTCTTTTTTGCCCACTGGACCAGCTGGGACGGCTTACTTCTTGTAGGAAGTGGCCATGTTGTCCAGACGCTGGTTGGCGCGCATGGCTTCAGCCTTGGCATCCTGAACGTCGGCGGCCAGCTTGCCTTGCTCGTCACGCATCGCGCTCACGTCGCTGGACAGCTGATCAACCTTGCCAGACAGAGTCTGAACGTCGGTTTCCAGCTGGCTGGTGTTGGCACAGCCGGTCAGCAGGGTGGCGCTCAGGGCGATGGTTCCAAACAGCAGTTGATATTTGTTCATGTTTACTCCCTTATAATTACCTTGGTTGCGTCAAGCATTTGAAGTATGGCATAAATTCAAATGCTCACCGCGAGAATATATGCCTCGGCCAAGTCCGTTGCAATCGGAACTTGCATTGACCGACCGACGGTTGTGATCAACCCCCCAGGCGCGCCTCAGACCGCCCCCTCGAAGGGGAACGGATCAGCCGGTGCCCGCACGCCTCGCGCGGACGTTCCACTCCCCGAAGGGGCCCTCTCGACGCCACTCCCTCCCCGTAATGCAGCCCCAATCCCCTGTGGCACACCCTCATCGAGGGAAGGACAATCCGCGCCATTGGCATCGTTTACCGCGCCAGCCGACTCGCCATCCACCCAAAGCCGCACAACCTTCACTTAAGTTTAAATACAGCAACTTAAACACACATAGCGCATGAGTTACATGCTTTCGCGCCCACATTACCTTTAAGGGAGTCACGCTTTTAAACGACAGATGGTGTAAACGTTTGCCCTGTCTGCTATATATACGGGCAACGCTGCGGCAAGCCATCGCCTGTCGCGCTGAACTGGTGAGGAAAGAGAACGATGAAGGTATTGATCACGGGGGGCGCCGGCTACATCGGCAGCCACACCTGCGTGCAACTGTATGAGGCCGGCCTGACGCCGGTGATCCTGGACAACTTCTGCAACAGCAAACCCAGCGTGCTGGCCCGCATTGAAGGGCTGACCGGTCAGCTGCCGGTCATCTACCAGGGCGACATCCGCGATCAGTCGCTGCTGGCGCGCATCTTTCGCGAACAACAGATCGAGGCGGTCATCCATTTCGCCGGCCTGAAGGCGGTGGGCGAATCGATGGCCAAGCCACTGGCGTATTACGACAACAACGTTGTCGGCAGCCTGGTGTTGATCAAGGCCATGCGCGAGGCGGGCGTCAAGACCCTGGTGTTCAGCTCATCGGCCACGGTGTACGGCGATCCCCACGCCGTGCCCATCCTGGAGGACTTCCCCACCCAGGCCACCAACCCCTATGGCCAGAGCAAACTGGTGGTCGAAAAGATGCTGATGGATCTGGGGGCAGCCGAGCCGGACTGGTCCCTGACCCTGCTGCGCTACTTCAACCCGGTGGGCGCGCACCCGTCCGGACGCATGGGCGAGGATCCCCAGGGCATCCCCAACAACCTGATGCCGTTCCTGGCCCAGGTGGCCGTCGGCCGGCGCGAGAAACTGAGGGTCTACGGCAACGACTACCCCACCCCGGACGGCACCGGCGTACGCGACTACATCCATGTGCTGGATCTGGCCGATGGCCACATCGCTGCCTTGCGCGCCAAGGGCAGGACCCCCGGCGTGCACATCTACAACCTGGGCACCGGTCAGGGCAGCAGCGTGCTGGAGATGATCGCCGCCTTCGGCGCAGCCTGTGGCCATCCCCTCGCCTACGAGATCAGCTCCCGCCGTCCGGGGGATGTGGCGGCCTGCTGGGCCGACACCAGCAAGGCCGAACGCGAGCTCGATTGGGCGGCTCGCCGCAGCATCGCCGACATGACTGCCGACACCTGGCGCTGGCAGTCCCGCAACCCCAATGGCTATCCCGATGCATAACAATGAGGTCACCCCCATGTTCGAACCTACCGACCATCCTCACCGCCGTTTCAACCCGCTGACCGGCCAGTGGGTGCTGGTCTCGCCCCACCGCGCCAAGCGCCCCTGGCAGGGGCAGCAGGAGAAGCCGGATCGCCACGAGCGTCCCGCCCACGATCCCGACTGCTACCTGTGCGCCGGCAACCTGCGCGTCAACGGCGAGCGCAACCCGGACTACACCGGCACCTATGTGTTCACCAACGACTTCGCCGCCCTGATGACCGACACCCCCGAGGCGCCGGTCAGCGACGATCCGCTGTTCACCCTGCAAAGCGCCCGCGGTACCAGCCGGGTCATCTGCTTCTCGCCGGATCATGCCAAGACCCTGCCGGAACTACCGGTCGGCGCCATCGCCACCCTGGTGAACACCTGGTGCGAGCAGACCGCCGAGCTGGGACAAACCTATCCCTGGGTGCAGGTATTCGAGAACAAGGGCGCCATGATGGGCTGCTCCAACCCCCATCCCCATGGTCAGATCTGGGCCAACAGCTTCCTGCCCAACGAGGCCGCCCGCGAGCAGGAGACCCAGCTCGCCTACTGGCGCCAGCGGGGTCGCCCCATGCTGGTCGATTATGTGGAAAAGGAACAAGCCCGTGGCGAACGCACCGTGGTCGAGACCGAGCACTGGCTGGCCGTGGTGCCCTACTGGGCCAGCTGGCCCTTCGAGACCCTGCTGCTGCCCAAACGGCATGTGCTGCGCTTCCCCGATCTGAGCGAGGCGGAGCGCACCGACCTGGCCCTGGCGCTGAAACAGCTGACCAGCCGCTACGACAACCTGTTCCAATGTTCCTTCCCTTACTCCATGGGCTGGCACGGCGCCCCCTTCGATGGCGAAGAGAACGCCCACTGGCAACTGCATGCCCACTTCTATCCACCCCTGCTGCGTTCGGCCAGCGTGCGCAAGTTCATGGTCGGCTACGAAATGCTGGCCGAAATTCAGCGCGACCTGACCGCCGAGCAGGCCGCCGACAAACTGCGCGCCGTCAGCGCCCGCCATTACAGTGAAACCTGAGGTAACCCGCCATGAAGATGATGCCCCCGAAAAAAAGGAGCCAAACGGCCTTTGTCACCGCCTTTGGTGCCGAGCCTGCGCTGACCGTCCAGGCTCCTGGCCGTGTCAACCTGATCGGTGAACACACCGACTACAACGACGGCTTCGTGCTGCCCTGCGCCATCGATTACCAGACGGTGATCGCCGCCTCACCGCGCCAGGATCAGGAGATCCACGTACTGGCCGCCGACTACGACAACCAGCGCGACAGTTTCAGCCTGGCCGAGCCCATAGTCCCGCACCCCGACTACCTGTGGGCCAACTACGTGCGCGGTGTGATCAAGGGGCTGCAACAGCGTGGTTACCGCCTGGGCGGTGCCGAGCTGGCCATCAGCGGCAACGTGCCCCAGGGCGCGGGCCTGAGCTCGTCGGCATCGCTGGAAGTCGCCGTTGGCCAGGCGTTCAAGGAGCTGTTTGCCCTGGATATTTCGTCAGCCGATATCGCCCTCAACGGCCAGCAGGCGGAAAACGAGTTCGTCGGCTGCAACTGCGGCATCATGGATCAGCTCATCTCCGCCCAGGGCCGGGCCGGCCATGCGCTGCTCATCGACTGCCGCAGCCTGGACACCCAAGCCGTGGCCATGCCGGACGGCGTGGCGGTGCTCATCGTCAACTCCAACGTCAAGCGTGGCCTGGTGGAGAGCGAATACAACAGCCGCCGGGCCCAGTGTGAAGCCGCCGCCGAGTTCTTCGGCGTACCGGCGCTGCGCGATCTGCCGCTGGACACCTTCAATGCGCGCAGCGACGAGCTGGATCCCGTCGTGGCCCGCCGCGCCCGCCATGTCCTGACCGAAAACGCCCGCACCCGGGAAGCCGCCCAGGCGCTGGCCAGCGGCGATCTGGCGCGCATGGGCCGGCTGATGGCCGAATCCCACGCCTCCATGCGCGATGATTTCGAGATCACGGTGCCACCCATCGACACCCTGGTGGAG
>JBFHKO010000074.1:0-10966 GCA_041595355.1 Aeromonadaceae bacterium | reverse complement strand
TTGGCGATGGAGATCACCAGTCGCAGGTTGGCCTCGACCATCTCCTTCTTGGCCCGGCGCGCCTTGGCTTCACCGATGCTCATGCGACGGTTGATGTCCTTGATCTGGCTGATGACCAGGCCGGTCTCCTCCTCGATCTGCTGCAGCTTGGCGATGCTGCGCTGCACCTCTTCGTCCATGTTCTGCAGGGCGGTGGACCAGCCCTTGCCGGCGGCCTTGGCCTGCTCGAACCAGCTGGCGTCCGATTCGTTGTTGGTGAAGGCGGCCACGAAGCTCTTCTTCGGCATCTTGCCCAGCTCGACACAGCTCTTCAGGATCATGCGCTCCTGGACCCGTACCCGGTCCATCATCTCGCGCATGCTGCTGACCAGGCGGTCGAACTGCTTGGGTACCAGCCGGAACTGGCGGAACACGTCGGCCAGCTTGTCGATCTCGGCCTGGGTCTGCTCGTTGGCACGCCCCTGGCTCTTGATGACGTTGCGGGTCACCTCGTACTGGGTGCGCAGCTCGGCAAATTTTTCGCGTGCGACTTCGGGATCGGGTCCGCCTTCGCCTTCATCCTCGGCGTTGTCGTCACCCTCCTCGTCGTCATCGTCGTCGTCGTCATCCTCGTCGGCCAGCTCCTTCTCGCTCAGCTCGGAGCCGATGTGGGTGGCAGACGGCGGGCTGTCGTCGTCATCTTCGCTGACGAAGCCGGAAATGATGTCGCTGAGGCGCAGCTGACCGGCCTCGTGGCGATCGTACTGCTCCAGCAGGTAGGTGATGGCTTCCGGGTATTCGGCCACCGAACTCTGGACCTGGTTGATACCGTCCTCGATGCGCTTGGCAATATCGATTTCGCCCTCGCGGGTCAGCAGTTCGACGGTACCCATTTCGCGCATGTACATGCGCACCGGATCCGTGGTCCGGCCAATCTCCGATTCGACGGAGGCCAGCACCTGGGCGGCGGCCTCGGCCGCGTCTTCGTCGGCGGCATTATCGGTCATGATCAGATCATCGGCATCCGGGGCGCTTTCCACCACCTGGATACCCATGTCATTGATCATCTGAATGATGTCTTCTATCTGATCCGAGTCAACGATGTCCTGAGGCAGGTGGTCGTTGACCTCTGAATAGGTCAGATAGCCCTGTTCTTTACCTTTGGCAACGAGGAGTTTAAGCTGCGACTGCGGGGTTTGCTCCATAGAACTCATCCGGTTGGTGATGCATGATGCACCAGGGTGCGCTGGTCCGCGCGATGGCGCGCAAACCGCCGATTATAGCAAAAATCGACCAGTCTTGCACGTTGGCCACGATGAATGCGTAAAAAGACCTGAGCCCCGGCCGTGGGCCTGGGTGCTGTGGTCGGGTCAGTGTGACTATCTTCAATGTTCAACGCTATTCCCGTCGACCGGGCAGTCCCCATGATATAGGGCCTGGCCCGGCGATTTTCAACCCCTCTGCGGGGAATTCTAGCGATCTTTCCGGCCCCGGCTGCCCAGCAGCAGCAGCAGTTGTTGCTTCTCTTCGGCGCTGATGTGGCCGCTGGCGGCCTTCTCCTGCAATCCCTCCAGCCGCTGCTGCAGATAGAGATCGATGAGCCGCGCACAGGTATCTTCCAGCTCCTGCACTATGTTGTCGCCTACCGACACCTCTTCCAGCATGGCCAGACGGGCCAGGGCGGCGCCTTCCCGGGTGTCGCGCCACAGCTCCAGCAGCTGGCCGGTGCTCAGGGGGCGCTCGCGGACCTGCTCCAGCAGGGTCAGCAGGAAATCCACGCCCGGCTGTTGCAGCTGGCGCAATTCGTCCGGCAGCGGCGGCAGCTCGGCCGCCTGGCGGGGGTGCTGGACCACCAGCGCGATGGCCCGCCGCACCAGGGTCAGCTTCGGCTTGCCGGCGGCGCCCCTGGCCGGCTGGGGGGGGGCCTCCTGCTCCTGGCGGCGCAGTATGTCGCGCAGCCGTTTCTCGCTCTCCCCCCAGCGCAGCCGCTGGGACAGCCGGGTGAGCACGCCTTCGCGGGTGAAGCCCTCCGGGATGCGGCGGATCAGCGCCAGTGCCTTGTTGGCCAGCTCATGCTGGCCGGCTTCCCCGGAGAGCCCCAGGTCGCGACCCAGACGCTCGAACAGGAAATCGGCGAAGGGCTGCGCCTCGTCCAGCTGCTGCTCGAAGGCCTCCCGGCCCAGGGCGCGCACATAGGAGTCGGGGTCGTGCTCGCTGGGCAGGAACACGAATTTCAGCTCGCGGCCATCCTGCAGGCCGGGCAGGGCATTTTCCAGTGCGCGCCAGGCGGCCTCGCGACCGGCCTTGTCGCCGTCGTAGCAGCAGATCACCTCGGGAGCGGTGCGAAACAGCAGCTGCATGTGCTCGGCGGTGGTGGAGGTGCCCAGCGATGCCACGGCATAGTCGATGCCATACTGTGCCAGCGCCACCACGTCCATGTAGCCCTCGACGATGAGGATGCGTGCCGGGTGGCGGTGGGCTTCCTTGACCTGGAACAGGCCGAACAGCTCGCGCCCCTTGTGGAACAGGGGCGTCTCCGGCGAGTTCAGGTACTTGGGGGTGCCGTCACCCAGCACCCGGCCGCCAAAGCCGATGACCCGGCCGCGCCGATCGCGGATGGGAAACATGATGCGATCGCGAAAGCGGTCGTAACTGCCGCCCTGCTCCTTCTGGATCAGCATGCCGAGGGTGACGAGTTGCTGCTCCAGCTCGCGGCCGCGCGCCAGCAGTTGCCGCAGGCCGTCCCAGCCGGGGGGGGCGTAGCCGATGCCGAACTGCCTGACCACTTCGCCGCTGAGACCGCGGCCCTTGAGGTAGTCGATGGCCTGGGGGGCCTGGCGCAGCTGGTTCTGGTAGAAACGCGCCGCCTGCTCCAGCAGTTGGTACTGATCGCTGCTGATGGCGGGGGCCGCGCCGGGGCCGCCCTGCTCCCGGGGAATGGCGAGGCCATGCAGGTTGGCCAGCTCCTCGATGGCATCGGGAAAGGCGAGGCCGTCGTATTCCATGACGAAGCCGATGGCATTGCCGTGGGCACCGCAGCCGAAACAGTGGTAGAACTGCTTCTCCGGACTGACGCTGAAGGAGGGGCTCTTTTCGTTGTGGAAGGGGCAGCAGGCCTGATAGTTCTTGCCGGCCTTTTTCAGGCGCACCCGGGCGTCGATGAGCTCGACGATGTCGGTGCGGGCCAGCAGATCATCGATGAAGGATTGGGGGATCTTGCCTGCCATGCGGACTCCTTGCCCAGTGTGCCGGATGCGGTCAGACCAAAACAAATAAGCCGCGCCATCCCGGGATGGCGCGGCTTATTGAACGTAGCTCGTCACGGGATCAGGCCAGGCGCGCCTTTATTTTGGCGCTGATGGCTCCCATATCGGCTCGCCCCTGAACCTGGGGCCGAAGTGCATTCATCACCTTGCCCATGTCCTGCATGCCGCTGGCACCCACTTCAGACAGGGTGGCCTCCAGCAGGGCGTCGATCTCGGCCTCGCTCAATGGCTGAGGCAGAAAGGTCTGCAGGAGGACGATCTCGGCCGACTCGACGTCGACCAGATCCTGGCGTCCTGCCACCTCGAACTGGCTGATGGAGTCCCGGCGCTGCTTCACCATCTTGGTGATGACACCGAGGATCTCGTCATCAGTCAGTTCTACGCGAGTATCGATCTCTCTCTGCTTGATTTCGGCCATCAACAGACGGAGGGTGCCGACGCTGGCCTTGTCTTTGGCCAGCATGGCTGTCTTCAGCCGGCTTTTGAGTTGTTCCTGCAGAGACATGGTCGATGCACTTCCTGGCGCGATTAGTACAGACGGTTACGGCGTGCGTTTTCGCGAGCCAGCTTCTTCATGTGACGCTTGACTGCGGACGCCTTGGCGCGCTTGCGAATGGTCGTCGGCTTCTCGTAAAACTCGCGGCTGCGAACTTCGGACAGGATACCGGCCTTCTCGCAAGAACGCTTGAAGCGGCGCAGGGCAACATCAAACGGCTCGTTTTCACGTACTTTAATTACTGGCATGTGCCTCTCACCTCAGTGACTGGTTGGTTGGTTGGCCGCGGCTGGCCAGCCTGACTTGAAAATGGTGCGGAATTCTACTCCGATCCGGTCGGGTAAGTAAACCCTGATCAGATCCTGCTGGTTTAAAAAACGTCCGGAATGTAACATGGCGGGCCCGTTTTAGCCGTGAAATTATAGCCCCATGCGTGTGTTAGGTATAGAAACCTCTTGTGACGAGACCGGGATCGCGATCTTCGATGATCAAGACGGGATCCTCGCCCATCAATTATATAGCCAGGTCAAGCTGCATGCCGACTACGGCGGCGTGGTGCCCGAACTCGCCAGCCGTGATCATGTCCGCAAGACGTTGCCCTTGATCCAGGCGGCGCTGGCCGAGGCCGGTTGTGGATCCGAGTCGATCGACGGGATCGCCTATACCGCCGGGCCGGGGCTCGTCGGGGCGCTGATGGTGGGTGCCACCATCGGCCGCAGCCTGGCCCTGGCCTGGGGCAAACCGGCGGTGGCCGTGCACCACATGGAGGGGCATCTGCTGGCCCCCATGCTGGAGGAGCGGGCGCCGGAATTTCCCTTCGTGGCCCTGCTGGTCTCGGGGGGACACAGCCTGCTGGTGCGGGTGGATGGCATAGGCCGCTATCAGATCCTTGGCGAGTCCATCGACGATGCGGCCGGCGAGGCGTTCGACAAGACCGCCAAGCTGCTGGGGCTCGATTACCCCGGCGGCGCACGCTTGGCCAAGCTGGCCGAGCAGGGCACGCCAGGGCGCTTTGTGTTTCCGCGCCCCATGACCGACAGGCCCGGCCTCGATTTCAGCTTCTCCGGCCTCAAGACCTTTGCGGCCAATACCATCATGGCCCAGGGCAAGGACGAACAGACCCGCGCCGACATCGCCCATGCCTTCCAGTGTGCGGTGGTGGATACCCTGGCCATCAAGTGCCGGCGTGCCCTCAAGCAGACCGGCCTCAAGCGGCTGGTGATGGCCGGCGGCGTCAGCGCCAACCGGGAGTTGCGCGCGCAGATGGAAATCACCATGCACGAGCTCGGTGGCGAGGTCTTCTATCCGCGACCGGAATATTGCACCGACAACGGCGCCATGATCGCCTATGCCGGCCTGCAGCGGCTCAAGGCCGGTCAGGTGGCGGGGCTGGAGATCAGCGTGCTGCCGCGCTGGAGTCTGGACAGCCTAACGCCGGTTTGAGGGGGCATCATCCTTGGACTTGTGCCGGCGCCGCCAGATGGGGCGCTCCTGGCCATGCAGCAGGCGGTAGATGTTCTCGTGATGACGGAAGATCACCAGGGCGCAGAGCATGGCCACCGGCAGGGTATAGGCGGGTTTGAGCAGGTAGGTGTAGAGGGGGGCCAGCAGGGAGGCGATCAGCGCCGCCAGCGAGGAGTAGCCGCTCAGCAGCAGCACCGCCAGCCAGGTGGCGATCATGGCCGCCCCCATGTCCAGGCCGATGGGCATCATGGCCCCCAGGGCGGTGGCGACGCCCTTGCCGCCCCGGAAGTCGAAAAACAGCGGATACATGTGGCCCAGGCAGGCGGCGATGGCCACCAGGCCGAGGTAGAGGGGGGCGACCCCCAGGTACCAGGCCAGGTAGACCGGCAGGGTGCCCTTGAGCATGTCGCACAGCAGCACCCAGAGTGCCGCCAGCCGTCCACCCAGGCGCACGACATTGGTGGCCCCGGGATTATGGGAGCCATGCTCGCGGGGGTCGGGCAGGCCATGGAGACGGCACACCAGCACGGCGCTGGAGATGGAGCCGACCAGATAGGCCAGGATGATCATGCTCAGGCTGAGGGGATTCATCGGGTCTCTGTTTGTTGTTGGCCTGGGCTGGGGTAAGATCCCAGTCCGCACGGCTGGGGCCCGATGCTCGCTTGGGCACCCGGGAACCAACCACTCAAGAGTAACAGAATAAGGCTTGCGATGGACAAGGTGTTTATTCAGGGGCTGGAGGTGCTTTGCACCATAGGCGTCTACGACTGGGAAAAACAGATCAGGCAGAAGCTGGTGTTCGATCTGGAGATGGCATTCGACAACCGTCCTGCCGGCCAGGCGGATGACATCGCCCGCGCCCTCGATTATGCCGCCGTCTCCCAGGCGGTGACCGCGCTGGCGAGCCAGCAGCCGGCCGAGCTGGTCGAAACCATGGCCGAACGGGTCGCGGCGCTGATCCTGGGGCAGTTCGCGGTGCCCCGGGTCAGGGTGCGGGTCACCAAGCCGGGGGCCGTGGTCACGGCGGCGGGGGTCGGCGTCGAAATCGTGCGGGAGGCCTGATGGCGCGCATCTATATCGGCGTGGGCAGCAACATCGAGCGGGAGCGTTACCTCAAGGCCGGCGTGGCGGCGCTGGGGCAGGCCCTGCAGCGGCTGCGCTGCTCCGCGGTCTACGAGAGCCGGGCCGTCGGCTTCGATGGTGACGACTTCTACAACCTGGTGGTGGAGGCGCAGACCGAGCTGCCGCTGCCGGCGCTCATGGCCCTGCTCAGGGAGATCGAGCTGGCTCATGGCCGGACCGCGGATGCCCGCAAGTTCTCCTCGCGCACCCTGGATCTGGATCTGCTCAGCTACGATGAGCGGGTGCTGACCGAGCCGCTGGTGCTGCCGCGGGCCGAGATCCTGACCAACGCCTTCGTGCTGCGCCCCTTCGCCGAACTGGCGCCGCAGTGGCGCCATCCGCTGGCCGGACAGACGCTGGCCAGCCTCTGGCAGGCCTATGATGCCGCCCAGCAGCCGCTGCGGCAGGTCGAGCTGGCACTCTGGCCGCCGGAGAGCCTGGCGGGCTGAGTGACGGTCAGAAAATAAAGCGGGCGCCGAGTGGCGCCCGTTGTTCGTTCAGTAGCGCAGCACCTCGTCGGCGGGGGCGCCCATCTGCACGCCGTCACCCAGGTCGCTCTGCTGGGCGGGCTGGCTGAGCGCCGGCTGCGGGCCTGGACGGCTGCTGCCCGGTGTCTCCTGTACATATTCAAATACCCGTATCACCTTGCGCACGCCACTGATGTTGCGGGTGATGCCTACCGCCTTGTCGCCCTCTGCGCGGGTCACCAGGCCCAGCAGGAACACCTCGCCATCCTCGGTGACCACGGTGAAGCGGGTGCTGTCGAAGTGTTTTTCCGCCAGCATGCGGCTCTTGATCTTGGAGGTGATCCAGGTGTCGTTGCTCTGCACGCTGAAAGGAACCGGCTTGCGGATGCGCACTTCATTGTAGATGCGACGCACGCCCTGGATCTTGTTGACCAGCGCCCTGGCCTCGTTGCTGTACTGGCTGTAGGGGCTCTGCCCGGCCAGCAGCACTATGCCGTTGTTGCTGAAGACGCGGATGCGGCTGGCGGTGCTGATGTCCTTGCGCTGGGCGATGGCATGCGCCGCCTTGAGTTCGATGTTCTGATCGTCGATGACGGCGCCGAAGGAGCGGCGGTCGTGGACCACAGCGGCACCGGTGGCGGCGCCCGCGGCCACCACGCCGGCACAGCCCTGCAGTTGGGTCAGGCCGCTCAGCAGGGCCAGCAGCAGATATTTGTTCATGTTCACTCCTTGTTCGGGGTCATTGGGGGAACAGGGTGCGATCGATGAGATCGCACAGGCAGTGCAGGACCAGCAGGTCGACTTCCAGTATGCGCGATGGACGGGTGGCGGGCACCCGGATCTCCACATCGCTCGGGCCCAGCAGGCCGGCCATCTCGCCGCCATCGTGGCCGGTCAGGGCGATGATGGTCATGTCCCGGGAGAGGGCGGCCTCGGCGGCCTTGATGAGGTTGCGGGCATTGCCCTCGTCCGCCAGCACCAGCAGTATGTCCCCGGCCTGGCCCAGGGCGCGGATCTGTTTGGCATAGGCCTCGTCGAAACCGTTGTTGCTGGCGATGGCGCTGATGCTGAGGGCATCGGCGGTGAGGGCCATGGCCGGCAGCGAGGGACGTTCTGTCTCGAAGCGGTTGAGCATCTGGCTGACAAACAGCTGGGCCAGGGCGCCGGCGCCCCCATTGCCGCAGGCCATGATCTTGTTGCCGTTGAGCAGACTGATGGTCAGCATCTGCGCCGCGGTCTGGATCTGCTCGGTGAGCGCCTCGGCGGCGGCGATCTTGGTCTGGATGCTTTCGGTAAAATTTTCCTTGATGCGGTCCACGCGGGATCCCCTTTAAAAGGCGTTGGGCAGCCACTCGCACTGGTCGCCGGTGAAGGCAACCACATCAAAGCGGCAGGCCTGTCTTGATTCGCTGAGTTGCTGGCTGACCAGATAATGGCTGGCCGCCAGCCGCAGTTTTTGTTGTTTTTGCCGGGTAACCGAGGCCTTGGCGCCGCCATGGCGGCTGCCGGCCCGGTAGCGGACCTCGACGAACACCAGTTGCTCGCCCTGGCGCATGATGAGATCGATTTCGCCCCGGCGGCAGCGATAGTTGCGACTGACGAAACCCAGCCCCTGCGCCTCGAGAAACTGGCGGGCGCGGGTTTCGTAGAGCGCCCCCTTATTGGCCGTCAGTGGCGCCAGCAGCTGCATCCACCAGTTGTCCATTCTCGTACCTGACCCAATGGAAGCGGCGTTCGATGACGCCATTGGCTCCGACATGCAGCTCGCCGGTCAGACCGGGCAGGCCGCTGGCCGGCTCCTGACGCAGCTGCGCCAGGTGGGGCAGCAGCGAGATGGCATCGAAGCCCATGGCATAGAGGCGCAGCAGATCGGCGTTGGCACCGGGCCAGCGGGCCAGCAGCTGCTGTTGCTGTTCGGCTTGCTGATTCAGCATCCAGGGCATGTCACCCACCTGCATGCCGTTCAGTGCCAGCGCCACATCGGCGCGCCCCTGGCCGGTATTGCTCTTGGGGCCCAGATAGAAGGCCGGTCGCGGGCTGGAGGCGCTGAGGGCACCCTCCATGAAGGCGGTGACGGTGCCAACCTCCAGCGGGCTGGCCAGCAGGAAGATGGCATCCACGTCCTGGCGGCTGCGCGGCGCGGCATTCAGCGGCTGACCGAGGACGCTTTGCAGCTCGTTGATGCGCCGCTGGCTGGCCTCGACACCGAAGGTGGCATTCAGGGAGCTTTGCAGCTGCTCGCGGCTGCTGAAGAAGGCGGCGGTGGGGGTCTCGCCGGTCAGGGCCTGCCACTGGGCGCTGAAGCCCTGGGCGCTGCGCTGACCCAGGGGACCCTGGGGCAGGATGAGCAGCGGGGTGCGGCGGCCATCCTGATGCATGCGCAGCGCCACCTGGGCGGCATCGCCTTCCGGTGACAGTGACAGGTAGTAGATGTCGGCCTGTTGCTGGATGGCTTCCGGTTCATTCAGCAGCAGGGTGGGGAGATCCGGCTGCAGCTGCAGCAGCGATTCGACCCGGTTTTTCAGCAGCGGACCTATGATGAAGTCGGCGCCTTCGGCCTTGGCCTGCTGGTAGAGCAGGGGCATGGGCTGGCTGGCGCTGTCGTAGAAACGCAGCTGGGCCTGCAAGCCGGCCTGCTGGGCCGCATCCTCCATGCCCTGACGCAGGGCCTGACCATGCACCGCCAGGTTGCTGGAGAGCGGCACGAAGACGGCGATCATGCGTGGCGCATAGCCGCTGACGGGAGCCAGGGGCGTGGTCGTGGCGGCTGCCGTGGCCTGGGGAGCCAGCTCGCCCAGCAGGGCATGTCCCGGGTGGTTGGGGTACTGGCTCTGCCAGCCGCGCAGCGCCTGGTTCAGCTCGGCAGGACGGTTGCCCAGTTCGCTGACCAGCGCGGCCAGTTCAAACCAGCCGGAGCCGGGGTTGGGCGGCGGGTAGTCGATGTAGGCCCGCAGGCTGTCGGCCTGGGCGCCCTGCAGCAGGCTCCAGATCTGCTGCCGGTTGGCGGCCTGCTCGGACTCGTCCAGTTCGTAATCGAGCGCCATCAGGCTCTTGGCGGCGCCCAGGGGCTCCCCCTGCTTCACCAGCAGGCTGGCCTGGGTGCGAAGATAGGCCTGAGCCGTCGTACTGTCCAGCGGCCGCAGATCCATGTTGGCCAGCAGGCTCAGGGCCTGGGCTTGCTGGCCCTGCAGCTCCAGCAGCTGGGCGGCGACCAGCTTGTACTGGGATTTCTGCCGCGGCGTGAACGCCTGCTGGGCGAGGCGACGGGTCATGATCTCGGCCCGGGGGATGTCGCCGGCGGCCATCAGGCTGCGGGCGGTCAGGATCTGCCAGGTGAAGCGATCTGCCGCATCGGACTGGGCCAGCTGGGCCTGATACCAGTCGACATTCTGGGTCAGGGGCGTGAAGGGCGTCGGCGCCGGCTGGGGGGGAATGCCGCCCCCCGGTAGGCTGCCGGCGCAGGCGGAAAGCAGCAACCCGGCCAGGAGGAGGCAGAGCAAGTGTGATACGCTGTAATGCTTCATGACCCGGTTCAAATTCGTTCCCCGATATGCGTGTGATTGCGCATAGTGTAAACGGGCCCAATTAGCGACACAAATGTTCGGCAAGGAGTTCTGATGCAAGTCGGTGGCTGTCTTTATATCGTGCCCACTCCCATAGGCAATCTCGCCGATATCACCCTGCGTGCCATCGAGGTGCTCAGGCAGGTGGATCTGGTGGCGGCCGAGGATACCCGGCACAGCGGCATGCTGCTGCACCACCTGCAGATCCAGGTGCCGCTGCTGGCGCTGCACGACCACAACGAGCAGCAGCGCGCCGAGCTGCTGCTGACCCGCCTTGGCCAGGGGCAATCCATTGCGCTGGTGTCGGATGCGGGCACGCCGCTCATCAGTGACCCCGGCTACCATCTGGTCACCCGCTGTCGGGCGGCGGGTGTGAAGGTGGTGCCCCTGCCGGGGCCCTGCGCCGCCATCACCGCCCTCAGCGCCGCCGGCCTGCCCACGGATCGCTTCATCTTCGAGGGCTTTCTGCCGGCCAAGGAGAAGGCGCGGGACGACCGGCTGAGCGCCCTGCTGGAGGAGCCGCGCACCCTGGTGTTCTACGAGTCGCCGCGCCGGCTGCTGGACTCGGTGGCCGCCATCGCCCGCATTCTGGGGGAGCGGCAGCTGGTG
>JBFHKO010000073.1:0-11098 GCA_041595355.1 Aeromonadaceae bacterium | reverse complement strand
GCCCTGGCCGCCGAGACAACGACGCCCTCCGCCTCCGCCCCCGACCGCAACCGCGAACACAACGAGTAATCCATGGCCTTTATTATCACCAGCTCGCCCCATGGCCATAGCCAGCAGACCACCGCCAATCTGATGCGACTGGTGATGCTGGCCATGCTGCCCGGCATACTGACACAATGGTTCCTGTTTGGCTGGGGCACGCTCATCCAGCTAGGGTTGGCGGCGGCCACGGCCCTCGCGAGCGAGGCGTTGATCCTCTACTGGCGACGACGGCCGGTACGCGCCAACCTGCAGGACAACAGTGCCCTGCTCACCGCCCTGCTGCTGGCGGTGGCTTTGCCGCCGCTGGCGCCCTGGTGGCTGGTGGTACTGGGGACCGCCTTCGCCATCATTATTGCCAAACAGCTGTATGGTGGTCTCGGCGACAACCCCTTCAATCCGGCCATGGTGGGCTATGTACTGTTGCTGGTCTCCTTCCCGGAACAGATGACCGGCTGGCAACCCCCCCAGGCCCTGAGCCAGTTCGATATCGGCCTCCGGGATGCCTTGTCGGCGATATTCAACGGTTTCACCCTGGAGGGGTACAGCGTGCACCAGCTGAAACTGGCCGCCGACGGCACCACCATGGCCACGCCGCTGGACAGCGTCAAAACAGCCCTCGGTCAGGATCTGGCCCTGCACGAGATACTGGTCAAGCCCATCTTCGGTCCCCATGCGGGTGAGGGCTGGCAGTGGGTCAACCTGGCCTATCTGTTCGGCGGCCTGTTCCTGCTCGGTATTCGTGCCATCGCCTGGCAGATCCCGCTAGCCATACTGGCAAGCCTGGGGGGCTGTGCGCTCATCGCCTGGTCCATCAATCCGGATCTCTACCTGTCGCCGCTGCTGCAGCTGGCCTCGGGCGCCTGCATGCTGGGGGCTTTCTTCATCGCCACCGATCCCGTCACCGCCGCCACTACCCCCCGGGGACGGCTGTTGTACGGCGCCCTCATCGGGGTGCTGATCTTCGTCATCCGCACCTTTGGCGGTTATCCCGACGGCGTGGCCTTCGCCGTGCTGCTGACCAACATCGCCGTGCCGATGATAGACCGCTTCACGCGGCCCACCGTCTATGGAGAGGATGTCTGACATGCTGGCATCGATACGCCGTAATGGCCTGCGTCTGGCGCTGTTTGCCCTGGTCTGCACCTCGCTGGTGGCATTCACCCACGATGTCACCCGTGAACGTATTGCCAGGCAGGCCGAACAGCAGCTGCAACAGCAATTGCATGCCATGCTGCCCGCCGGCAGTTATGACAACCGCCTGGCCAGCAGCTGTGTTCAGCTGAATTCTGCGCAGTTTCTGGGCGACACCCAGCCGCATCCAGTCTACCTGGCCCGTTACGGCGATCGTCTGACCGGGTACATAGTGCAGTCGGTGGCGCCGGACGGCTACGGCGGCGCCATTCGCCTGCTCACCGGCGTCAGCGCCGAGGGGCAGATCCAGCGGGTCGAGGTGCTGAGCCACCAGGAGACACCGGGGCTCGGCGACAAGATTGAGCGCACCAAATCGGATTGGCTGGATGAGTTCAAGGGTGAACGCCTCGAGGGGAGCCGGGATCCCCGCTGGGCCGTCAGCAAGGATGGCGGCATGTTCGATGGTTTCACCGGTGCCACCATTACCCCCCGCGCCGTGATCAAGGGGGTGAAACAGGTGCTGTTGCTGCTCGAGGAGCACCCCGAATGGATAACCCAGGCCCCGGCCTGCGAGGAGACCCCATGAACCACACCCCCAGCCAGACAACCGCCAGCCTGGAGAATACGCCCCCTGCCCGCGCCGCCGTGGCGCGCCCCCTGCGCGACCTCGCCCTGCAGGGATTGTGGAAAAACAATCCGGCCCTGGTCCAGGTGCTCGGCCTCTGCCCCACCCTGGCCGTGACCACCACCGCCACCAATGCCCTGGGACTGGCGCTGGCCACCGCCGCCGTGTTGATCCTGAGCAACCTGGCCATCTCGCTGGTACGTCGCTGGGTCCCGAGCGAGATCCGCATCCCCGTCTATGTGATGATCATCGCCTCCTTTGTCACCTGCGTGCAGCTGCTGATGAACGCCTATGTCTACGCACTCTACCAGTCGCTCGGCATCTTCATTGCCCTCATCGTCACCAACTGCATCATCATCGGCCGCGCCGAGTCCTTCGCCAGCCGCAATCCGCCACTGCTGGCCCTGTTCGATGGCCTGATGATGAGCCTGGGCTTCGCGCTGGTACTGCTGCTGCTGGGAGGGATCCGCGAACTGCTGGGACAGGGTACCCTGTTCGATGGCGCCGATCTGCTGCTGGGCGACTGGGCGGCGGTGCTGCGGGTTGAAGTGGTACGGGTGGAGTCGGGCCTGCTGCTGGCCATACTGCCCCCCGGCGCCTTCATCGCCCTCGGCTTCATCATCGCCCTGAAGAACAGCATCGATGCCCGCTGGTTGCGCCGCCGCTCACCGGAGCGCATCGAGGTGGCCCGTGCGCGCATGACCACACTGTGACGGGGGTGGCATGAACAAGGACAAACGCCGCCAGATCCTCGAGCGCCTGCGCGCCGCCAATCCGGCGCCGACCACCGAGCTGCGGTACCAGAGCCCGTTCGAACTGCTCATCGCCGTACTGCTTTCGGCCCAGGCCACCGATGTCGGGGTCAACAAGGCGACCGCCAGGCTCTATCCGGTCGCCAACACGCCTGCCGCCATCCTGGCGCTCGGCGTCGAGGGGCTCAAGGCGTATATCAAGACCATAGGCCTGTTCAACACCAAGGCCGAGAACATCATCAAGACCTGCCGCATACTGCTGGAACGCCATGGCGGCGAGGTGCCGGCAGACCGCGAGGCGCTGGAGGCCCTGCCCGGGGTCGGCCGCAAGACCGCCAACGTGGTGCTCAACACCGCCTTCGGCTGGCCCACCATCGCCGTGGATACCCATATCTTTAGGGTATCGAATCGTACCGGCTTTGCCGTCGGCAAGAACGTGGCGCAGGTGGAGGAGACGCTGCTCAGGGTGGTGCCCGCCGAGTTCAAACTGGACGTGCACCACTGGCTGATCCTGCACGGTCGCTATACCTGCCTCGCCCGCAAGCCGCGCTGCGGCTCCTGCCTCATCGAAGACTTGTGCGAGTTCAAAGAAAAAACCTACCCGGAGAGCTGAAAATGAGAATACTGCACACCATGCTGCGTGTTGGCGATCTGCAGCGCGCCATCGACTTCTACACCCGTATCCTGGGCATGAAGCTGCTGCGCCAGCACGATAACCCCGAGTACAAATACACCCTGGCCTTCGTCGGCTACGCGGACGAGAAGGATGAGGCCGTCATCGAGCTCACCTATAACTGGGGGGTCAGCGACTACGAACAGGGCAGCGCCTTCGGCCACATCGCCATCGAAGCCGACGATATCTATGCCACCTGCGAGGCGATCCGTGCGGCCGGCGGTACCATCACCCGCGAGCCGGGTCCGGTCAAGGGCGGCAGCACCGAGATCGCCTTCGTGGTCGACCCCGACGGTTACAAGATTGAACTCATCAACAAGAAGCACGCCGGCCAGGGGCTGGGACGCTAACCCCCCTCCCGCACCGGGCTGGAGAACGGCCCGGTGCGCCGCCCTATCTATTCGCCAATCACCGATATTCTGACATAATGGCGCCTTTGCGCGGCAAGGCCCATCCCGAGGCCTCCGCTGCGGTGCACCGCCGACAAGAGACCCTATCGATGCATAAGCGAATCATCCAGATCCATGAAAGGCCCGGCCTGCTGGCCAGCATTCCCCTCAGTTTTCAACACCTGTTCGCCATGTTCGGCGCCTCGGTGCTGGTGCCCATGCTGTTCAAGATCGATATCGGCACCGTGCTGCTGTTCAACGGCATCGGTACCCTCATCTATCTGGTACTGTGCCAGGGCAAGGTACCGGCCTTCCTCGGCTCCAGCTTTGCCTTCCTGTCGCCGGTTTTCGCGGTCATGGCCGCCCATGATTACCAGACTGCGCTCGGCGGCTTCATCGCCTCGGGCCTGCTGTTCATGCTGACCGCCACCCTGATCAAGATGTTCGGCTACAAATGGATAGATGTGATCTTCCCGCCGGCAGCCATGGGGGCCATCGTTGCCATCATAGGGCTGGAGCTGGCCCCCATTGCCGCCGACATGGCGGGGCTGACCGCCGAGCAACCGGATGGCAAGGTGATTGGCGTCGCCATGCTGACCCTGGCCGTGGTGGTGTTCGGCTCGGTGCTGTTCCGCGGTTTTCTGGCCGTCATCCCCATACTGATCGCCATCATCGTCGGTTACCTGGCCGCCATCGGCCTCGGGCTGGTGGATTTCTCGGCGGTGGCTGCCGCGCCGCTGATCCAGGTGCCCACCTTCTACCGCCCCAGCTTTGAACTTGGCGCCATCATCACCATACTGCCGGCCGCCTTCGTGGTGATTGCCGAGCATATCGGTCACTTCATCGTCACCGAGAAGATAGTCGACAAACCCCTGCGCAAGGATCCCGGCCTGCACCGCTCGCTGATGGGCGATGGCGTCTCCACCACCCTCTCCGGCCTGTTCGGCTCGGTGCCGACCACCACCTATGGCGAAAACATCGGTGTGCTGGCCATCACCCGGGTCTACAGCGTCTGGGTCATCGGCGGCGCGGCCATCCTGTCCATACTGCTCTCCTTCCTCGGCAGCTTCACCGCCCTGGTACGCACCATACCGGTACCGGTCATGGGCGGTGTGTCGCTGCTGCTGTTCGGCGTCATCGCCGCCTCCGGCATCCGCATGCTGGTGGAGTCACGGGTGGACTACAGCAAGCCCAAAAACCTGATCCTCACCGCCGTGGTATTGATCGTCGGCCTGTCGGGAGCGCACCTGGAGCTTGGCAGCATCTCCCTCAAGGGCATGGCGCTGGCCACCCTGCTCTCCATCGTCATCAGCCTGCTGTTCGGCCTGTTCGAACGCCTGGGCTGGATGAGCAGCTACGATATCCGGGAGCCCTGAGCGGGCTCCCCTCGCATCCACTTCCACACACAACGGCAGGGCCATGACTGACAACGTACTCCCCCACCCCCTGAAGACGCGCTTTCGCGGCTATTATCCGGTGGTCATCGATGTCGAGACCGCCGGCTTCAACGCGCGCACCGATGCGCTGCTGGAGATCGCCGCCAGCACCCTGAGCATGGATGCGGACGGCTGGCTGCATATCGACCAGACGTTTCATTACCATGTGGCCCCCTTCGAGGGGGCCAACATCGAGCAGGCCGCCATCGACTTCAACGGCATCGATCCCTTCCAGCCGCTGCGCGGCGCCGTGGACGAAAAGGAGGCGCTGGGCGGCATCTTCAAGGGACTACGCAAGGGTCTCAAGGAGACGGGGTGCCATCGCGCCATCGTGGTGGCGCACAATGCCAGCTTCGATCATGGCTTCCTGATGGCAGCGGCCGAACGGGCCAGCCTCAAGCGCAATCCCTTTCACCCCTTTGCCACCTTCGACACCGCCACCCTCGCCGGCCTGGCGCTGGGACAGACGGTGCTGGCCAAGGCCTGCCAGGCGGCCGGCATCCCCTTCGACAACCGGGAGGCACACTCGGCGCTCTATGATACCCAGCGCACGGCCGAACTGTTTTGCCATATCGTCAATCGCTGGAAGCATCTGGGGGGCTGGCCACCGGCCCCCGCGTCCGAGACCTGAGGCGGCGGCGCCACATGTAAAAAAGGGCCTCGATGGCCCTTTTTACTGCGTTCCCGTCATTGCACACCGGATCGCCTAGTCGGCGGCAGCCTGCTTGTGGCGCGCCGCGGTTTCCTTGAGCAGCGGTTGCAGCTCACCCTGCTGGAACATCTCCAGCAGAATGTCACAACCACCGATGAGCTCACCTTCCACCCACAGCTGGGGAAAGGTCGGCCAGTTGGCATATTTGGGCAGTTCGGCACGGATGTCCGGATTCTGCAGTATGTCCACATAGGCAAACGGCTCGCCGCAGGCCATCAGCGCCTGGGACGCCTGGGCAGAGAAGCCGCAGCTGGGCAGCTTGGGGGAGCCCTTCATGTAGAGCAGGATAGGGTTGTCGGCGATTTGCTGCTTGATCTTGTCGGTGGTATCCATCTCGGCCTCGTTTTCATGGTCTGTTCAGGGTTATTCTACTGCATAACCTTCCGCTAACAATCCTGTAAATGCTAGGGTTATTAGCGTCCTCCCTCGCCACCCGCTGGCAAATCAGCTCCATAGGAATCGCCAAGGCTGGGCCAAAGGTAGGAAAGGTGTTAAGATTATTTAACATTTTTGTGGCACTGGCCCAATCGGCTTTGCTATAAATCAGGGCCAGTCCCTGTCCCCAGCCGACATCCCTTCAATTGGAGAGAACTCAGATGGCTTTTGAACTTCCCGCTCTGCCCTATGCAAAGACTGCACTGGAACCCCACATCTCCGCAGAAACCCTGGAATACCACTACGGCAAGCACCACAACGCCTATGTGGTCAACCTGAACAATCTGGTCCCGGGTACCGAATTCGACGGCAAGTCCCTGGAAGAGATCGTCAAGACCTCCTCCGGCGGCATCTTCAACAACGCCGCCCAGGTCTGGAACCACACCTTTTACTGGCACTGCCTGAGCCCCAATGGCGGTGGTGAGCCCAGCGATGCCCTGGCCGACGCCATCAACGCCGCCTTCGGCTCCTTCGCGCAGTTCAAGGATGCGCTGACCAAGTCTGCCATCGGCAATTTCGGCTCCGGCTGGACCTGGCTGGTGAAAAAGGCTGACGGCTCCCTGGCCATCGTCAACACCAGCAATGCCGCCACCCCGCTGACCGAGACCGATGTCACTCCGCTGCTGACCGTGGACGTCTGGGAACATGCCTACTACATCGACTATCGCAACGCTCGTCCGACCTACCTGAACGCCTTCTGGGCACTGGTCAACTGGGAGTTCGTGGCCAAGAATTTTGCCGGCTAAGGCCGTTTATGCGTGATACCCAGCCCCGATCCATCGGGGCTTTTTTGTGTGCGCAACGCGGAGCGCTGCGAGGCACCGGCCTAGGCGGGGTCGAAGCGGGCAATCATCTCGGCACAGCCGGGCACGCAATCACTCCACTGACCAATGGCCAGCCGCAGCTGCAGCACGGCCCCCGCCGCCAGGCTGGAAATGGGCTCGGGCAGCAGGTAATCCGCCAGCTCGTCCAGCCCCGGATTATGGCCAACCAGCAGCAGGGAGGCGGCATGCTGCTGGCGAACGAGTTCCAGCAGATAGCCCCCCGGCGCGCTCAGCATGCCGGCTTCAAGTTGCAGCTGGCTCAGATCATCGCCCCGCAGGGTGCGCAGCGCCAGGGCGGTGGTGTAGGCCCGCACCGCCGGGGATACCAACCAGAGCCGGGCATCCGGCACATGGGGAGCCATTTGACCTAGTTGTGCATAGCCGCGACGGTTGAGGGGCCGCCAGGTATCATCGAGTCCTTCTATTTTCCAGCTGGATTTGGCATGCCGGATCAGTGTCAGTTGCTTCATCGCTCGCCCTTAGCATGTGGGGTATTTTGATATAAACTTAGCCGCCCTGGGCACAGGGCCCCCTTTTTTCATCACAGTTCGGAGTATGCATGTCTAACCCGCGGATCGGCTTTGTCAGCCTGGGCTGCCCCAAAAACCTGGTTGATTCCGAGCGAATCCTCACCCAATTACGCATCGAAGGCTACGACGTCGTCAATCGTTACGACGATGCCGAGCTGGTGATCGTCAACACCTGTGGCTTCATCGATAGCGCCGTTCAGGAATCGCTTGAGGCCATCGGCGAGGCGCTGGATGAAAACGGCAAGGTCATCGTGACCGGCTGCCTCGGCGCCAAGGAAGATCAGATCCGCGCCATTCATCCCAAAGTGCTGGAAATCACCGGGCCCCACGCCTACGAGCAGGTGCTGACCCATGTGCACAAGTACGCGCCCAAGCCAAAACACAACCCCTTCGTCAGCCTGGTGCCGGCCCAGGGCGTCAAGCTGACCCCGCGTCACTTTGCCTATCTGAAGATCTCCGAAGGCTGCAACCACCGCTGCACCTTCTGCATCATTCCCTCCATGCGCGGCGATCTGCAAAGTCGCCCCATTGGCGAGGTCCTGGCCGAGGCCCAGCGCCTCAAGGCCGCCGGTGTCAAGGAGTTGCTGATTATCTCCCAGGATACCTCCGCCTATGGTGTGGACGTGAAGCACCGCACCGGTTTTTATGAAGGCGCGCCGGTGAAGACCAGCATGAAGGCCCTCTGCGAAGAGCTGGCCAAGCTGGGCCTGTGGGTGCGCCTGCACTATGTCTACCCCTATCCGCATGTGGATGACGTGATCCCCCTGATGGCCGAAGGCAAGCTGCTGCCCTATCTGGACATACCGCTGCAACATGCCAGCCCGCGCATCCTGAAGCTGATGAAGCGCCCGGGTGCCGTAGAGCGGACCCTGGAGCGCATCCAGGCCTGGCGGCGCCTCTGCCCTGATCTGACCCTGCGCTCCACCTTCATCGTCGGTTTCCCCGGCGAGACCGAAGAGGACTTCCAGCTGCTGCTCGACTTCCTGGAGCAGGCACAGCTGGACCGCGTCGGCTGCTTCAAGTACAGCCCGGTGGAAGGGGCCCAGGCCAACGAACTGCCGGATCAGGTGCCCGAAGCGGTCAAGGAGGAGCGTTTCCACCGTTTCATGAGCCTGCAGCAGGCCATCTCGGCACGCAAGCTGGCCGCCAAGGTAGGCCAGGAGCTGGATGTCCTGATCGACGAGGTGGATGAAAACGGCGCCATAGGCCGCGGCTGGGCCGATGCACCGGAAATTGACGGCGCCATCTACCTGAACGGCGAGCAGGCCGTCAAACCCGGCGACGTGGTGCGGGTGCGCATCGAACATGCCGATGAGTATGATCTCTGGGGCAGCCGGATCTGACGGCAGCGCCTGCGCATTCACTGTCCAAAACGGTAAGGGGATCCCACTGCCGGTGGCTGGTCCTTGTCAGCGCAGCACGCCTCATATGACAATGAGACATGCTGCGCCGCACCCAGGCCTCCGAATGAAAATACTGCTTGTCGAAGACGATCCCATACTGAACCACCACCTCAGATCCCTGCTCGAGGAGGCGGGCAACCAGGTCCATGCCGCCCACGAGGCAGAAGAGGCCCTGCATTTTGCTGCCGACTATCCCATCGACGTGGCCATTGTCGATCTGGGGCTGCCCGACATGGATGGTCTGGAGATGATCCGCACGCTGCGTGAACGGCAGATTGCCTTTCCCATCCTGATCCTCACCGCCCGCGGCCTCTGGCAGGACAAGGTGATCGGCCTGGAGGCCGGTGCCGATGACTACATGGTCAAGCCCTTCCAGAAAGAGGAGCTGCTGGCGCGCCTGAATGCCTTGGTGCGCCGCAGTGCCGGTTTTATCTCGCCCAAGGTCTGCGCCGGGCGTTACCAGCTGGATTTGTCGCGCAAGGAGCTCTCCATCGATGAGCAGGTGGTGGCACTGACCCATTTTGAATACAGCATTCTCGAATACCTGATGCGCAACAGCGGCCAAGTGGTCTCCAAACAACAGCTGATGGATCAGCTGTATGACGATGGCGATGGCGATCCCAACACCCTGGAGGTCCTGCTCAGCCGACTGCGCAAGAAGCTGGATCCTTCCGGCACCCTTCAGCCCATCTCCACCATCCGCCGCCAGGGCTATATCTTCAACCTGCCGTGCCAATGATGGTCCGCTCCCTCTATCTTAAATTGCTGATCTCGGTACTGCTGACACTGACAGGCCCGATCCTCATCATGTTCTGGATGTACAACGGTGCCTTCGAAGAGCAGCAACGTCATGAGCAGGAGGATATCCTGCAGGAGAACATGGCCCGCCTGTTTACCGCCCAGCTTCTCGAGCATGCCAGCGAGAGCCTGTGGCAAACGGCGCATCAGCTGCCGACCAACCGGCTGGACAAGGATGTCAGCCTGCTGGTCTGTAACAGCCGGGGCTTGCCGGTCCTGTCTCTGGCGCGCTTCTCCAGCCCCGCCTTGCAGGCCGCCTCACTGTGCGCAGACCGGGTTCCACGCCTGAGTGCCCTCTCCTCAACCCACTCTCTGGGCCAAACGGCACCGCGGCATGAACCCTATGATTTCGTCTACAGCCAGCGCATCGGCAACAACAAGCCCGAAACGGAAACCTATTACTTTATGCTCATCAAGCCGGCCCAGGCCTATGAGCAGTTGATCGGCCGCAACCGGCAGCTAAGCCGGAAAAGGGCTCTGGCACTCTTCTTCATCATGGCGATCATCCTGGTTGGAAGCACCCATTGGAGTCTTGGCTCACTCAAGCGCCTGCGGCGGGAGATCGCCGCCATCCAGGATGGCCGGCAAGAAAGCCTGCAGCAGAACTACGAGATTGAGCTGGATTCGCTGACCGTATCCCTGAATCAGTTGCTGGCCAACGAACGCAACCAGCGCAAGCGCTACCAGCAGGGCATGGATGATCTGGCGCATAGCCTGAAGACCCGCCTGTCGCTTATTCATGCCAGCATGCAGGAGGCCAACCTCAGTCAGCGCGAGCGGGAACGGCTGAACGAGCAGGTGGTGCACATGGATCAGATAGTCCAATACCACCTGCGGCGGGCCGTCACCGGCCGCCAGTCACTGACCCGCCAGGCGGTGGATCCGGTGCCGCTGATCCAGAGCCTGCTGGCCACCCTTGGCAAGGTCTACCGCCACAAGTCCCTCAGGGTAAAACAGCGGTGCGACGAGAGCCTGCAATTCATCGGCAACAGCGGCGACCTGGTCGAACTGCTGGGCAACCTGCTGGACAATGCCTTCAAGTTCGCCATCTCCACCATCGAGGTGTATCTGTACCGTGACGGTAACCAGCTGGTACTGCGCATCGAGGATGATGGCCCCGGCATCGTCGCATCTCAGCGTCAGCGGGTACTGCAGCGCGGAGTTCGCGCCGACAACTCCGGCGGCCAGGGTATAGGTCTCAGCCTCAGTGCCGAGATCATCGACAGCTACCAGGGGACACTGAGCATCAAGGAGTCTCACCTTGGCGGCACCGCGGTGTCGGTTCGCCTGCCTTCCCACTGACGAGCAAAAGAAAACCGGCCGCGGCCGGTTTACTTGCATCAGCATC
>JBFHKO010000072.1:0-11279 GCA_041595355.1 Aeromonadaceae bacterium | reverse complement strand
GATCCGGACTACATTGCCTATCATGACGAGCAGTGGGGGCGGCCCCTTTACGATGGCCGCGCGCTGTTTGAAATGCTGTGCCTGGAGGGGCAGCAGGCGGGTCTCTCCTGGCTCACCATCCTCAAGCGCCGGGCCGGCTACCGGCGCGCCTTCGCCGATTTCGAGCCGCGGCGCATCGCCCCCTTTACCGAGGCGGACGTGGCGCGGCTGTTGACCGACAGCGGCATCATCCGCAACCGGCTGAAGATAGAATCGATCATCAAGAATGCGCGCGCCTACCTGGCCATGGAGGCGGCAGGCATCGATTTCTCCCGCCACCTGTGGGGCTTCGTCGGCGGCCAGCCGCGGGTCAATCACTGGCAGTCGCAACATGAGGTGCCGGCCCGCAGCCCCGAGTCGGAGGCCATGTCCCGGGATCTCAAACGGCGGGGCTTCAGCTTCGCCGGTGCCACCATCTGCTATGCCTTCATGCAGGCGGTCGGCATGGTGAACGATCATCTGCTGAGCTGCCCCTGCCACGCGGCCTGTCAGCGGCAGGCGCCGCCGTCGGCCTGGTTCGGCGGTGCGGGACACAAGGAGGTATCGCAATGAGCGAACACGAGCGTCAGGCCGCCGGCACTGTGCCCGCCGAGAGCGTGCTGGCGCTGGCGCTGGATGGTCACGGCGGGGCCAGCGTCCTGGCGCCCAACAGTGACCTGCCGCCCTTGCCGACCTGGATCCACCTGGATTACTCCTCGCCGGTGGCGGCCCGGTGGTTGACCCAGTCACCGCTGTTGCCGGATCGGGTGCGCGAGTCGCTGCTTGGCGGGAGCAGCCGCCCCAAGCTGGTCAAGATCAACGGCAGTCTGCTGCTGACCCTGCGTGCCCTCAATGCCAACCCGGGCCAGCGGCCCGAACACATGGTGGCGCTGCGGCTGTTCATCAATCCGCAACTGATCGTTTCCACACGGCATCGCAAGATTGACAGCGTAGAGCAGCTGGCCGGCGATCTGGCGCGGGCACTGGGGCCCGGCTCGGTGGCCGACTGGCTGGTTGAGCTGTGTGAGGATCTGACCGAGCGGGCCGGGGATTTCATCGATGATCTGCAGGAGCGCATTCTGGAGCTGGAGGATGGCATGCTGGATCGGCAGGCGCTGCCACCCGCGGGGGAGCTGTCCGGGATCCGCCGTCAGCTCATCGTGTTGCGCCGCTATCTGGCGCCGCAGCGGGATCTCTTTTCGCGCCTGGCCAGCGAGAAGATCGCCTGGCTGGATGACGACGACCGGCGCCATCTGCAGGAGATTGCCGATCGCCTGGGGCGCTGGCTGGATGATGTGGATGCCAGCCTGGCCCGCACTGCCTTGCTGGCCGACGAGATCACCACCCTGATGGGCGAGGCGCTGAACCGGCGCACCTATGTGATGTCGTTGATGGCGATGATCTTCCTGCCGGTGTCGTTTCTGACCGGCCTGTTCGGGGTCAACCTGGGGGGCATTCCGGGCAGCGGCAGCGGCCACGGCTTTCTCATCTTTTGCAGCGCCCTGCTGGGGCTGATCGCCGCCCTGGCCTGGTGGTTGCGGCAACGGCGCTGGTTGTGAGGCGCCGGCCGGTGGCTTACTGCCCCTTTTTGATCAGGTAGCGGTAGGGGGGCCGGGTCACCTCGCTGGCCAGCAGGCTGTGATCCATGAAGCGGCAGAAGCTGGGGATGTCCCGGGTGGTGGAGGGGTCGTCGGCGATGATCAGCAGGGTGTCGCCATTCTGCATCTGGCGCACCGTCTTGCGCACCATCATCACCGGCTCCGGGCAGCGCAGCCCCAGGGCATCCAGGTGGTGGGTGGCCTGGGAGAAGAGTTCGCGCATGGCAGACCTCGACGGCGATTGAGATGGGCTCATGATACTCATGCTGGCGATCCGGTCAAGCCGACCCCGGCCGGCCGTTCTCCTTCGGCGTCCAGACGGCGGCATCCAGCACCGACCAGAGGTGGATGATCCAGCCCAGCAGTATCAGCCAGAGCACGCTGGCCAGCACGAACTGCAGCAGCGCCATCAGCAGGCGCCCCTGGACCAGCTGTCCCAGACCCGGAACAAAAAAACTGCACAAGGCGGCAATCACGTTGCCCGCTGAACCCTGACCTGTCATGTCACCCTTTCCTGCCGTTTGTAAGGTGGCCAGTCTAGCATGCCGCGCCGGAGCAGGGTCATCAGCGTGCCGCCTGGATGGCGCGCGTCAGCTGGGAGGCCGTCTTGGCCGGGTCGGCCTGCTCGTCGTTGAAGAAGCCGGCCAGCACCTCGAAGATAGCCTGTTGCACCGGGTTGGATATCGACATGCCTCCCGACATGCTGGGGACCAGGTTGTCATGCCGGGTGGCCTGGGCCAGCGCCTCGGCGGCGTTACGGGCACAGGTATCGAACTGCTGCAGCTCCGGCCCCAGCAGAGCCGGTATGGAGCCTTTCAGCTGATTGAACTCCTGCTGGAATGCCGGTGTCATCAGCATCCGCGCCAGTTGCTGCTGGGCCTCCTGCTCTGGCGCCGAGTTGAGCTTGAACATGGCGATGGAGTCCAGATTGTAGTTGAACTTGCCCACGGTGCCCGGCGCCGCCAGGCAGAGGATATCATCTCCCGGGGTCAGGCCGCTGGCGGTCAGCTCGCCCTTGGCCCAGTCCCCCATCAGCTGCATGGCGGCCTTGCCCTCCATCAGCATGCGGGTGGCCTGATTCCATTTCAGGCCGACAAAGTTGGCCGGCACGAAGGTGCGCAGGGAGTGGAACCGGTGCAGCACCCTGCGCATGGTCTCGCCCTGCAGGGTGGCCGGGTCCAGTTCGACGAAGGCCTGGCGGAAGAAGTCGCTGCCGCCTTCACCCAGGGCGATGGCCTCGAAGAGGATGGCCAGCTGCCAGGGATCGTCGCCGATGGCCAGGGGGGGGATGCCGGCCTGCTGCAGCCGGCGCGCCACCGTGATGAACTCGTTCCAGTTGCGGGGTGGGGTCAGCCCCTGGCTGGCCAGCAGTCGGGGGTTGAGCCACAGCCAGTTCACCCTGTGGATGCCCACCGGCACGGCCACGTAGTGATCCTGATAGCGGATGGTCTGGCGGACAAAGGCGGGGAGCTGTCGTTCCCACTGCTGCTGGCGGGCCAGGGCATCGAGATCCCCGAGGAAGCCGAGCCGGGCCCACTCCTTGAGGTCCTGTCCCTTCAGCTGGACAGCGCCGGGTGGGGTGGCGGCCAGGGCGCGGCTCTTGAGCACCATCATGGCCGACTGACCGCCGCCGCCCGGGATGGCGAAATCCTGCCACTGGTGGCCGAGCCCCTGCCAGTGAGCGCGCATCACCTGGGCGGCCCGGATTTCCCCCTCGGCCGTCCACCAGTGCATGACTTCGATGCGAGCGGCCCAGCCGCAAGAGGGGAACAGCAGGCTCAGCAGCAACAGTGTGCGGGTCTTCATGTCAATGCCTCGGTAGGGAGAGGATCGCCTGCAGGCCGCCTTGGGGACTATTTTCCAGTACCAGGTCGCCGCCATGGGCGCGGGCTATGCTGCGGGCGATGCCGAGGCCGAGACCGCTGCCGCTGGTATCCTGAGACAGACGATAGTAGGGTTCGAAGATCCGTTCCAGTTGCTCTTCCGGCAGGCCCGGGCCTGAGTCGATGAAGTAGAGCACCAGCAGTTCGGACTTGTCGGCCGCCAGCATGTCGTCCATGACGATGACCCGTACCCGCTGGCCATATTTGATGGCGTTGTCCACCAGGTTGCCGATACAGCGTTTGAGGGCCAGCGGTTTGCCGCGATAGGGTTTCTTGCAGCGCCCCTCTATGTGCATGCGGGTCTGGGTCAGGTTGTAGCCGTCGGCCATGTACATCAGCAGCTGGTTGATATCGATGGGCTCGATGTTTTCGTGAATGTCGGTGTCCTTGACTGTCTGCAGGGCTCCCTTGACCATCAGCTCCAGGTCGTCCAGATCCTTGCTGAACTTGGCGATCTGGGTCTCGTCCTCCAGCAGCTCCACCCGCAGCCGCAGGCGGGTGATGGGGGTCTTGAGGTCGTGGGAAATGGAGCTGAACAGTCGCTCCCTGTCATCGATATAGCGGCGGATACGGTGCTGCATGGTGTTGATGGCCCGGGTCACCGCTACTATCTCGCTGGCACCTACCTCGGGCAGCGGCGGCTGATCGATATCCCGCCCCAGCGTCACGGCGGCGGCGGCCAGGTGGCGCAGGGGGCGGGTCTGCCAGCGCACCAGGGCAAAGGTGAACAGGAACAGGATGACCGTCAGGATGAGGATGAAGCGGATCTGGTTGGGCGGCAGCAGGCTCTCTTCCAGCATCATGTAGGGGGCGGGCAGCAGGGCAGCCAGATAGAGCCATTCACCCTGGGCAATCTCTATCTGGGTCACCAGCACGGGGGCGCTGATGGGTTCCAGCAGCAGGGTGTAGCGAGCCCAGGAGGCGGGAATATCCGACAGCAGGGTCTCATTGTTGAACACATGCAGCTCTTCGGGGCGGGAGAAATCGACCCTGATCTGCATGCCGTAACCCAGCTTGTGGTGCAGCACGTTGCGCACCTCGTTGATCACCATGTTCTTGTTCTGGCTATCTGGGAGCCGCTTGAGGCGGATCTTCTCCCGATTCAGGGAGACGAAAAAACGGCTGCCGCCCATGTTGCGCAGCTGATCCAGCGCGATGTGACGGTATTCCAGCGGCAGGGAGCGGAAAAAGTTGACGGTGGAGGCGGCCGAGAGTGCCAGGTTGCGGGTGGCGCTGAGCACGCCCTCCAGTTCCCGTTGCTGCATCTGCTGCACCCAGAGGCCGGAGATGAGGCTCTGGGCCAGCACGATGGCCAGCAGCAACAGCAGCAGCATCCGGGAGAGCAGCGAGCGTGGTGCCAGCCAGGTGAGCAGGTGCTTACTCTTCATGGCTCACTTCGGCAATCAGCATGTAGCCACTGCCGCGAATGGTCTTGATGATGCGTGGGCTCTTGCCGTTATCGCCCAGTTTCTGGCGCAGGCGGCTTATCTGCACGTCGATGCCGCGCTCCATGGGCAGGGTTTCCCGGCCGCGGGTGGCATCGCTGATGGTGTCCCGGTCCAGTATCTGCCCCGGATGCTGCAGGAACAGCGACAGCAGGATGAAATCACTGCCGGTCAGATCCATCTCCTGGCCCTGGTCGTTGACCAGTTGCTGGCTCAGGGTATCCAGGGTCCAGTCGGCGAAGTGCAGGCGCCTCCCACTCTCTTTTTCCGGCTGGCGGAATTCGGCGCGCCGCAGCAGCGCCTTGATGCGTGCCATCAGCTCGCGGGGGCTGAAGGGCTTGGCGATGTAGTCATCGGCCCCCAGCTCCAGGCCGATGACGCGATCGGCCTCGTCCGAGGCTGCCGTCAGCATGATGATGGGGACCTGGGACTTGCGGCGTATCTGCTGGCAGAGGCTGAAACCGTCATCGCCCGGCATCATGATGTCGAGGATGATGAGATCCGGTTGCTGCTGCGCCAGATGCCGATACATCGCTTCCCCTTCGGCCGCGGCCAGCACATCGAAGCCGGCACGCATCAGGTATTCGGTCAGCAATTCACGGATATCCTGGTCGTCATCCACGATGAGGATTTGCTTGCCTTTGCTCATGAATTCTCAGTGTCCGCAGCTAAAGTCGGGAAATTGAACACAGTCGGGCTTCAAAAAGCAAGGCGCGGGCCGGTGAGATGTGAGTCATGCGGCGGGCGGCATACGGCCTGCCAGCGCTCAGGGCTGCAGCTGGGGCTCTTGGCATTCATCCGCCTCGTTCCAGTATGGTGCTGATGCCCTGACCCAGGCCGATGCACATGGTGGCCAGTCCCAGGTTGGCATCCCGCTCCTGCATCAGGTGCAGCAGGGTGGTGAGGATGCGCGCCCCCGAGCAGCCCAGGGGATGGCCCAGGGCAATGGCGCCGCCGTGCAGGTTGACCCTGTCATCCAGCTCTTCCAGCAGCGCCAGCTCCTGCAGGCAGGATAGCGCCTGGGCGGCGAAGGCCTCGTTCAGTTCTATCAGATCCAGATCCGCCAGCTGCAATCCCGCGCGCGTCAGCGCCTTGCGGGTGGCCGGTACCGGACCTATGCCCATGATGGCGGGATCGCAGCCCACCACCGCCATGCTGCGAATACGCGCCAGGGGGCGCATTCCCAGTTCGCGGGCCCGCTGGGTCGACATCAGCAGCAGCGCCGCCGCGCCGTCGGAGAGCGCCGAGGAGGAGCCGGCGGTGATGGTGCCCCGGGGATCGAAGGCCGGCTTGAGCTGGGCCAGGGCCTCGAGGCTGGCATCGGCGCGAATGACCTCATCCCGCTCGATGAGGGTAAGTGCTCCCTCACCGTCATGGCCTGGCATGGGCACTATCTGCGCCCTGAAGGCGCCGGTGTCGCAGGCCTGCTGGGCGCGTTGGTGCGAGCGCAGGGCGAAGCCATCCTGCTGCTGCCGGCTGATGCCATGCTGGCGGCCGAGCCGTTCGGCGGTCAGCGCCATCATGGTGGAGGTGCGCGCCACCTCATGGGCCAGGCCTGGATGGAAGTCGACACCATGGTTCATGGGCAGGTGCCCCATGTGTTCCACGCCGCCCACCAGGCAGATGGTGGCATCCCCCACCATGATGGCGCGGGCGGCGTCGTGCAACGCCTGCATGGAGGAGCCGCACAGCCGGTTCACCGTGACGCCGGCCACCGTCCTCGGCAGCCCGGCCAGCAGGGCGGCATTGCGCGCCAGGTTGAAGCCCTGCTCCAGGGTCTGCTGCACGCAGCCCCAGTAGATATCCTCTATCTCCTCTGGCGGCAGCGCCGGGTTGCGGCGCAGTAGCGCCTGCATCAGGTGCGCCGACAGGCTTTCGGCCCGCACCTGACGAAAGGCACCGCCCTTGGAGCGCCCCATGGGGGTGCGTACGGCATCGATGATCACCACCTCGTTCATACTCGCCTCCCGGGATAATAGCGGTCACCGCGGCGAGCCCGTTCCCGCAGGCCATCGCTGACGTGGTAGAGCGGCCCCAGCGCCTGATAGCCATCGGCCTGTGCAATGAAGGCGGCCAGCCCCTGCTGATCGAGCTGGCGGCAGGGGCCGCCGCGAAAGGCGGGAAAGCCAAGACCGAGCAGCAGTGCCATGTCGGCTTCGGCGGGAGAGCCGATGATGGCCTCCTCCAGGCAGCGGACCACCTCGTTCAGCAGCGGTATCAGCAGGCGCGCCTGTATTTCATCCGGCGTCGGGGCGGCGGGATGCCTGAGCGCCGGCAGGCAGTCGGCCAGCTGCGGATCCGGCTGTGTGCTGTGATGGCCATGGGCATCGGTGGCATGGCGATAGAAGCCCAGACCGCGCTTCTGGCCCAGGCGTCCGGCCTGCCACAGCAGGCTGATGGCCTGGGGCGCGCTGGCCGCCATGCGTTCCGGTATCCCCTCGGCCATCACCTGGGCGGCATGATGGGCCGTGTCCAGGCCAACCACATCCAGCAGCTGCGCCGGGCCCATGGGCCAGCCGAACTGCTGTGTCATGATCCTGTCTATCAGATAGGGATCGACCCCGTCGGCCAGCAGCAGGTTGAAACCGGCAAAATAGGCGAACAGTACCCGATTGACGAAAAAGCCGGGGCCGTCATGGATCAGTATGGGGACCTTACCCAGCGCCAGGGCCGCGGCCATGACCCGGCTCAGGGTCGCCTGGCTGGTCTGGGCGCCGCGGATCACCTCGACCAGCGGCATGCGCTGCACCGGGTTGAAGAAGTGCATGCCGCAAAATTGTGCCGGGCGCCGCAACCCGGTTGCCAGCTGGCTGATGGGCAGGGTGGAGGTATTGCTGACCAGAATGGCGGTATCGCTCAGCTGGGCTTCGACCTCCTGCAGCACCTGGCGTTTGATGTCCGGGCGTTCGACCACGGCTTCGATCACCAGGTCCGGTTCGTCGAAGCCCGAGTAGTCCAGGCCGGGGCGGATGCGGCCCAGTATGGTGGCCAGGGTTGTCGCATCCAGGCGCCCGCGTTCCAGCTCATGGGCCAGCAGGCGCCCCGCCTCCTGCATGCCCAGCTGCAGGGCCTCGGGCGCGATGTCCTTGAGCCGGACCGCCAGGCCGCGACTGGCGGCCTGGCAGGCGATGCCGCCACCCATGATGCCGGCGCCGAGGACCGCCAGCTGGCGAACCTGCGGTGCCGTGCCGGCGGCCTGTTTGGCCAGCGTTTTCACCTGCTGATCGTTGAGGAAAGTGCCGACCATGGCCTCGGCCTGGGGGGTGCGTGTCAGCGGCACGAAATCATCCCGCTCCTGGCGCAGCGCCGCCTCAGGCCCCATGGAGGCGGCCGCCTTTATGGTCTGGATGGCCTGCAGCGGTGCCGGGTAATGGCCCCGGGTCTCGCGCAGGGTCATGGCCTGGGCGGTGGCAAAGCAGAGTTCCGCCTCCTGGGCCGGCAGGCGCAGCGGTTGTTGCCTGGACCGCCGGCGTGCCTGCCAGTCCAGGCGCCCTTGCCAGGCCTCCCGCAGCAACCGGTATCCGGCGTCCAGCAGGCGGTCCGGCGCCACCACGCCATCCAGCAGCCCCAGCCGTTGGGCTTCGGCCGCAGAGTAACTGCGCCCCCGGATGATGGTTTCCAACGCATTATCGGTGCCAATCAGTCGCGGCAGGCGTACCGTACCGCCAAAGCCCGGCATGATGCCGAGCCGGGTTTCCGGCAAGCCGATGTTGACGCTGGGATCGGCCAGCCGAAAATCACTGGTCAGTACGCACTCACAGCCGCCACCCAGCACATGGCCACGCAGCAGGGCCAGGGTGGGGTAGGGGCGCGCCTCCAGGCGGTTGAAGGTGGTGTGGATGCGTGCCAGCCAGGCGTGCAGTTCGGCGTCAGGCAGGGCAAACAGATCCAGGAATTCATGAATATCGGCGCCCAGTATAAAGTGGGGCTTGCCCGAGGTGAGCAGCAGCCCCTGCACCCCGGGTGCCTGGTCGAGGCAATCCAGGGCCGCGTCCAGATCCTGCAGGGTGGCGCTATTCAGGGTATTGACGGTGCCGGGGGCGTCGAACCGCAACTCGGCGATCTGATCGTTCCCCAGATGAATGGCCAGTCTTTCTGACTCGAATAGCATGCTCGGCTCCCTGTCGGCCGCTGATCCGGGCAAAATCCGGACGGGGGTAAAAAAACTATGGTTAGCGGGCCGACATTTATCAAACCGGTTTACCGCGCCGTGGCCTTCCTGGCAGGCTGATGCCACGGGGAAGGCCACGGCCGATTGACGATGCGAGAGATGCCCATGGCAGAACAGGCCTATCCCATTCCGGCCGCGGCGGCGCAGTGGGAGGAAGAGATAAAAAAGAGCCGTTTCATCACCCTGCTGCGGCATACCCGGGGGCTGGCGGCGGCGCGGGAGTTTGTCGGCGAGATGCGCCTGCGTCATCCCCAGGCTCGCCACCATTGCTGGGCCGCGGTGGCGGGCGCACCCGATGACAGCCAGGCGTTCGGTTGCAGCGATGACGGTGAGCCCGCAGGCACCGCCGGCAAGCCCATGCTGGCCCAATTGCTGGGCAGCGGGCTGGGGGAGGTGACGGCCGTGGTGGTGCGCTACTCCGGCGGCATCAAACTGGGCACCGGGGGCCTGGTGCGCGCCTATGGCGGCGGGGTGAGCCAGGCGCTCAAGCTGCTGTCGCGACGGCTGCGAATTCCCGTGGTGGCCACGTGCCTGACATGCCAGTATGACGAGCTGCCGGTGGTGCAGTGGCTGCTGAGCCAGTTCGGCGCGCATATCGAGCAGGCCGACTATGGGGCTCAGATCCGTCTGGCGGTGGTGTGCGAGCAGCAATCGCTGACCAGACTGGAGCAGGAGCTGCAGCAGCACACTCAGGGAAGGGTGTGCCTCGAGCGTGACCGGCAGGCGCCGGACGAGGTGCAATAACGACACAGGCTTAGCCGAACAACGAATGACATGATTGAGAAGGAAACGCAACATGGCCACATTGCTGGTGCTTTATTCCAGTCACGAGGGACAAACGCGCAAGATTATCGAGGCCATGCTGCGGCGGGCCCCGCACTATCAGGTCGAGTGGTGCGATCTGCATGGTTATCCAAAAAAGAACCTGAGCAAATATGACAAGGTGTTGATGGGTGCTTCCATTCGCTATGGGCATTTCCATCCCACCCTGATGGCATTCATTCATGCCCACAAGGAGCAGCTGGTCCTGGCCGATGCGGCGTTCTTCGGCGTGAACCTGACAGCCAGAAAGGCGGCCAAGAATACGCCGGCGACCAATCCCTACATGCAAACGTGGCTGCGGCAGTCACCCTGGCAGCCGCAACAGCTGGCGGTGTTCGCGGGCGCATTGCGTTACTCCCGTTACAACTGGTGGCAGACCCTCATCATCCAGTTCATCATGACGCTCACCGGCGGTAGCCGGGACAAGTCGCGGGATCTCGAATTCACCGACTGGCAGCAGGTGGATGCGTTTGCGGATCGATTTCTGGGGCAGGGAGCCGGCATCTAGCCTCGATTGCAGCCGGCTGGAGCAAAAAACAATCCGATTGCCGCTTTGTTCGGCAGTCAGTGCGGATTGGCCGAAAAAACCTTGTCAGCCGCGCCGGCATGCCTATAATGCGGCCCACACAGCACGGGGCCCGACGCGATGCGGCCGGTCAGTGCCAGAGGCAAGACGGTGGCAACATGGTCTGCCGCGAAAGAAAAGCGAAAGCCGCTTGACTTTCAATGCGGCCTGCGTAGAATGCGCAGCCTCTTCGGTGAGAAATCACCACGCTCTTTAACAATCAAATCAAGCAATCTGTGTGGGCACTCGCAGGCATCGAAGTCGATGAAGAAATTGACTGACGATGACTGAAGAAGTGACCAAGACGAACCGAGAGGTTCGGCAACAGTTAATTCAGAATTCATTGAGCAACAAACTTAAATTGAAGAGTTTGATCATGGCTCAGATTGAACGCTGGCGGCAGGCCTAACACCTGCAAGTCGAACGGTAGCACAAAGGAGCTTGCTCCTTGGGTGACGAGTGGCGGACGGGTGAGTAATGCCTGGGGAGCTGCCCAATCGAGGGGGATACCAGTTGGAAACGACTGCTAATACCGCATACGCCCTGAGGGGGAAAGGTGGGGACCGCAAGGCCTACCGCGATTGGATGCACCCAGGTGGGATTAGCTGGTTGGTGAGGTAACGGCTCACCAAGGCGACGATCCCTAGCTGGTCTGAGAGGATGACCAGCCACACTGGAACTGAGACACGGTCCAGACTCCTACGGGAGGCAGCAGTGGGGAATATTGCACAATGGGCGCAAGCCTGATGCAGCCATGCCGCGTGTGTGAAGAAGGCT
>JBFHKO010000071.1:0-11666 GCA_041595355.1 Aeromonadaceae bacterium | reverse complement strand
CGTCGGCTCCATCGGCGATGCCCATGGCCGCACGCCGGGCAGCCTCAGCTATGTTTTCCAGGATGATCAGGCCGGCATCTACAAGCGCATAGTGGTGTCGGAAGATGGCCGCACCCTGCTCGGCGCCGTGCTGGTCGGCGATGTGGAGGACTACGGCAACCTGCTGCAGATGACGCTCAATGCCCTGCCGCTGCCGTCCCACCCCGACAGCCTGATTTTGCCCGCCCATGCCGGCAGCAAGCCGAGCCTGGGGGTGGATGCCCTGCCGGAGACGGCGCAGATCTGCTCCTGCTTCGACATCACCAAGGGGCGCATCGCCGAGGCGGTGGCCGCCGGCCACCACAGCCTGGCCGCCATCAAGGCCGAGACCCGCGCCGGCACCGGCTGCGGCGGCTGTGTGCCGCTCATCAGCCAGGTTCTGAATGCCGAGCTGGCCAAGCAGGGCGTGGAAGTGAAAAACCACCTCTGCGAGCACTTCCCCTACTCCCGCCAGGAGCTGTTCCACCTCATCAAGGTGGGCAACATCCAAAGCTTCGAGGAGGCCATCGGCCGCCACGGCCAGGGCTATGGCTGCGAGATCTGCAAGCCGACGGTCGGCTCCATCCTCGCCTCCTGCTGGAACGACTATGTGCTGGCGCCCGAACTCACCGGCCTGCAGGACACCAACGACAACTTCCTCGGCAACATGCAAAAGGATGGCAGCTACTCGGTGATCCCGCGCATGGCCGGCGGCGAGGTGACCCCGGAAGGATTGCTGGCGGTGGCCGAGGTGGCACGCGACTACCGCCTCTATACCAAGATCACCGGTGCCCAGCGCATCGGCCTGTTCGGGGCCCAGAAGGACGATCTGCCCGCCATCTGGAGCCGCCTCATCGCCGCCGGCTTCGAGACCGGCCAGGCCTATGCCAAGGCGCTGCGGATGGTGAAGACCTGCGTCGGCAGCACCTGGTGCCGCTTCGGGGTGCAGGACAGCGTTGGCCTGGGCGTCGAGCTGGAACATCGCTACAAGGGCATCCGCTCGCCGCACAAGATGAAGTTCGGTGTCTCGGGCTGCACCCGCGAATGCGCCGAAGCGCAGGGCAAGGATGTCGGCATCATCGCCACCGACAAGGGCTGGAACCTCTATGTGGGCGGCAACGGCGGCATGAAGCCGCGCCATGCCGAGCTGCTGGCGGCGGATCTGGACAAGCAGACGCTGCTGCGCTACCTCGACCGTTTCATGATGTTCTACGTGCGCACCGCCGACAAGCTGCAGCGCACCGCCAGCTGGGTGATGAGTCTGGAGGGCGGCATCGACTACCTGAAGAGCGTGCTCATCGACGACTCGCTGGGCCTCTGTGCCGAGCTGGAGGCCGATCTGGCCCGGGTGCGGGAGCGCTACGCCTGCGAATGGAAGCAGACGGTCGAGGATGTCGGCCGGCAGGCACGCTTTGCCCACTTCATCAACTCGGACCGGCGCGATCCCGACCTGCAGTTCGTGGCCGAACGGGCCCAGCACCGCCCCGCGCGCCCTGAAGAGCGCATTCCCGTCTACACACTCAGCCTGGAGGAGCCGCAATGAGCCACCCCAACTGGACCCCCGTCTGCCGCCTGGAGGCGATCCTCCCCGGCACCGGCGTCTGTGCCCTGCTAGATGGCCGGCAGGTCGCCATCTTCCGCCCCCGGGACGACGAGACGCTCTACGCCCTCGACAACCGGGATCCCTTCGGCCAGGCCAACGTGCTCTCGCGAGGCCTGATCGGCGAAACGCAAGAGGAGCTCTATGTGGCCAGCCCGCTGAAAAAACAGCGCTTTCGGCTGCGCGACGGCCAGTGCCTGGACGATGCCGCCTTCGCCGTCGCCAGCTACCCGGTGCGGGTCAGCGGCGGCCAGATCGAGGTGGCCCTGTAATTGCCGGCTCCCTGGCTGCCGTTGCCACATAAGGCGTCGCTCCCGCGCAGGCGGGAGCCCAGGGAGCCGAGCGCTGAACAGACCGACTCACCCCCGGGGCCCCACCAGCAAGGCCCCCATTGCCCACAGGCGAGGCGCCCGCCCGGCGCCTGCCCTGTGAACAATCAAACTCGAGGAGCAACCCATGTTTAACGATACCATCGTCAAGTGCGCCGCCACCGCCGAGCGCATCAGGAACACCGCCCAGGGCAGCCCGCTCGCCTTCTGGATCGGCTGCCTGATGGCCGGCGCCTATGTGGGCCTTGGCATCATCCTCATCTTCACCCTCGGCAACCTGATCGATCCGGCCCTCCGGCCGCTGGTAATGGGCGCCACCTTCGGCATCGCCCTGACGCTGGTGATCATCGCCGGCGCCGAGCTCTACACCGGTCACAGCATGTTCCTCACCTTCGGCGTCAAGAGCGGCAAGCTCTCCAGCCTGGAGGCCGGCGGCATCCTGGTCCAGTCCTGGATCGGCAACCTGCTGGGCTCGATACTGGTGGCCTGGCTCTTTTGGCAGGCCGGCGGCGGCACCCTGCTGCCGGCAGAGTCGAGCCTGCTGCACAAGGTGGCGCTGGCCAAGACCCAGATGCCGATTGGCATGCTGATCGCCAAGGGCATGCTCTGCAACTGGCTGGTGTGCCTGGCCATCTGGATGTGCCAGCGGGTCGAGGGCGCCGCCAAGTTCATCGCCATCTGGTGGTGCCTGCTCGCCTTCGTCGCCTCCGGCTACGAGCACTCCATCGCCAACATGACCATCTTCGCCCTCTCCTGGTTCGGCGCCCACGGGGCCGACTTCACGCTCGCCGGCATCGGCCACAACCTGCTGTGGGTGACGCTGGGCAATAGCCTCTCGGGCGTGGTCTTCATGGGCCTCGGCTACTGGTATGCCACCCCCCGCGCCCAGCGCCCGCAGCTGGCCGCCAGCCCGGCCACACCCGGCAAGGCCCAGACCGCCTGAGCCCGCAGGGGTTGAATGGACCAGCCCGGTTGTGTCAGTCTTGCCCGGTCGCGCGGCCCCGGAGCCTCCCCCCGCTCCGGGGCCGCGTCACATTCATTCTTCGGTTTTGCGAGAACAGCATGTATTCCATAGAGCAACTGCAATATGCGCCCTGTTGGCAACAGGGAACGGCGGAGCTGCAGTGCGTCGAGCGTATCGACGAGACGCACGCGGGGGGCCAGGTCAGCGCCGCCACCTTTATCTTTCAGGCCCGGGTGCCTGCCCGCTTCAACTACCAGCCCGGCCAGTTCCTGCTGCTGTCGGTGCCCATCGACGGCACCCTCCACCCGCGCGCCTACTCCCTCAGCTCCAGCCCGTCACGTCCCTACAGCCTGGCCATCACGGTACAACGGGTGGAGAACGGACTGGTCTCCAACTGGCTGCTGGACCACTGCCTGCCGGGCCAGGTATTGAGCGCCGAGGCGCCCACCGGTGATTTCCATCTCTCCACCCAGCAGCTGCCCAAACGGGTGCTGCTGCTCTCTGCCGGCAGCGGCATCGCCCCCATGCTCTCCATCAGCCGCTGGCTGCTCGACACCGGCCAGCCGGTGGAGATCGCCTTCGTGCACAGCGCCCGCAGCGAGGAGGCGCTGCTGTTTCGCGACGAGCTGCAGGCCCTGGCCGCCCGGCATGCCCACTTCCAGCTGTCGCTGATCCTGGAAACCCCGGGCCAGCTGCCCTGCCACGCCGGCCGGCTGACGCCGCCCCTGTTCATGAAGCTGATGGGCAACCTGGCGCAGAGCCAGATCTACCTGTGCGGCCCCGAGGGCTACATGGCGCAGGTCGAAGGCTGGCTGCGGTTCATGCACCTGGCCCCCGGCCAGCTGCGCAAGGAGAGCTATGCCCCGCAGGCTCTCGGCGGCGATGCCGACGCCCGCTACCGGCTGAGCGTACCGGAGCTGGAGCACGAAGGGGAGATTGCCGGCCACCAGAGCCTGCTGGATGCCCTGCAGAGCCAGGGGCTGCCGATCATGGGGGCCTGCCGCAACGGCCACTGCGGCGCCTGCCGCTGCAAGGTGGTCGCCGGCGAGGTGAAGAGCCACACCCATGGCTTCCTGCCTGCCAGCATGGTGGAGGCTGGCTACGTGCTGGCCTGTGTCAGCCAGGCCAAGAGCGACGTGGAGATCCAGCTGGGCGTCTGATGCCATCACGCCGGCCGGCGGTCAGCGGCCATTGTGAGCGGCATCAAAATTCGGCTGTCTGCCTGCAATCGGTTTCATCAAGCCGTTCATTCATGCGCCCCGCAAGGCTAGACTGCCCTTTTTCGCCACCGGAGGCAGCATGATACAGGCCGTTATTTTTGATATGGATGGGGTGCTCATCGATTCCGAGCCCTTCTGGCAGCAGGCGCAGGTGGCGCTGATGGCGGAGCTGGGTGTCACCATCACGGCAGAGGATTGCCTGCAGACCATGGGGCTGCGCATCGATCAGCTGGTGGGCTACTGGGCCCGGCATCACCCCTGGCAGGGGCCCTCGGAGCCGGAGGTGGTCGCGCGCCTGATCGATAGGGTCATAGCGCAGATCCGGGCCCGGGGCGAAGCCAAGCCGGGCGTGCATGCCACCCTGGCACAGATCCGGGCGCAGGGGCTGCCCATCGGTCTGGCCACCTCCTCGCCCGCCCGGCTGATGGAGGCGGTGCTGGAGCGGCTCGCCGTCGGCCACTACTTTCAGGTGCGCCACAGCGCCGACGAGGAGCCCTACGGCAAGCCCCATCCGGGGGTCTACCTCAGCGCCGCGCAGCAGCTGGGGGTGGCGCCGGTGGATTGCCTGGCCATCGAGGACAGCTTCAACGGTCTGCTGGCCGCCAAGGCGGCGTGCATGCAGACCATCCTGATACCGGATCCGCAGCAGGCCGGCGATCCCCGCTTTGCCATCGCCGATCTGCAGCTGGCCAGCCTGGAGCAATTCCCGCTGGCCAGGTTGCTCACCCGGGCATGACGGCGGCAGGCCCGCCGGCGCCTACTCGAGCTCCACCGGCGGACGGAAGGTGAGTTCGTGGACCACCACATCGGCGGGGTTTTGCAGCAGCTGCACTATCAGGCTGGCCACGCTGGCCGCCGACATGTAGTCCGGACGCGGGTTGGCGCGAAACCCGGTGTCGGTGCCCCCCGGATAGACGGCGGTGACCTTGACGCCGTGAGGCTGGGCCTCCTTCATCAGTACCCCGGTCAGGCCATGCAGTCCCTGCTTCATGGCGGTGTAAATCGACATGGTCGGGTTGCTGCGCTTGGCGGCGGTGCTGATGACATTGATGATGTAGCCCCGCCCGCGGGCCTGCATCGGCTTGAGCGCCTCGCGGCACAGCAGATAGGGCGCACGCAGGTTGACCGCGTACTGCCGCTCGAACTCCTCGAGGGTGGTCTCGGCCAGCGGCGCCTTGCGGCTGTTGAAGCCGGCGTTGTTGATCAGCACCTCCACCTGACCCAGCACCTGCTCGGCGTCGGCGAACAGCGCCAGCACCTGATCGGCATCGCTCAGATCAAAGACGCCGCCTTCGCAGCCGGTGGCCGCCTTGAGGGCCTCCAGCGCCGCGGCATCCCGACCGCTGGCATAGACCCGCAGACCCAGTGCCGTCAGCTGTTCGACCAGCGCCTTGCCTATCCCCCGGGTCGCCCCGGTCACCACTGCAGTTTGATACATCACGCTCTCCATGCCATGTCGATGATGGCGGATCGGCCCCGCCACGGGAGCCCCGGATCCGCCGGCTTGCTCCAGCTTACCCGAAGCGGCCCCGGCTGACATCACCTGCGCCGGCGAGGCGGCGCAGGCGATAAGATTGGCCAAACCGGCCGCGTGCATGCTAGTTTCGGACTTCACCCCCCGTGCGTATGGTTTGTTCGCATCCCGCAGAACTCATCCCAGTGCATTCTTGCCAGGAGCCGAGTTCGATGAGCAATCAACGCTGGAAAGCCCGCTGGAAACAGGACGACGTCGCCTTTCACCAGACCCGCATCAATCCGCTGCTGCGCCAGTTCTGGTCCCGGCTTGCGCTGGCGTCCGACGATACGGTGCTGGTGCCCCTGTGCGGCAAGAGTCTCGACATGAACTGGCTGCTCGATCAGGGCCACAGGGTCATCGGCGTCGAACTCAGCCATATCGCCATCCAGGCCTTCTTTGCCGCCCGCGGCCTGGTGCCGAGCCGGCAACGTCATGGCCGCTTCATCCGCTGGTGGCATGGCCGCATGGAGATCTGGTGCGGCGATCTGTTCGACCTCAGCGACAGCGATCTCGACGACATCGGCGCCGTCTACGATCTGGCCGCCCTCACCGCCCTGCCCGCCTCGGGCCGCAGCCAGTATGCCCGCCTGCTGACCAGAGGCCTGCCATCCCGCAGCCAGATGCTGCTGCTGACCACCGAGTCGGTCGACGAGGGCGCCCCGAGCATGCCGCTGGAGATCGACGCTGAGGTGGCCGGCCTCTACCAGCCCCATTTCGCCATCGAACTGCTGCACGGCGAACGCTGTATCAAGATCGATCCCCAATTTCCCGACCAGCCGGCGCAACCGCTGGCGGAGATGGTCTACCTCATGCGCCCGCACCACCCTTGAGCCCCCGACGCCTGAGCGACAGACAAAAAAACCGGCACGCCCTGAGGCGTGCCGGTTTGGGTAGCCAGCGCCATGGCGGGCGGCACGGGCCGCTTCGCCTGAGCGCGGCTTAGTTGAAGCGGGTGTAGTCCGGGCTGTACTTGTCCACCACCACGGCACAGGCCGCATCACCGGTGATATTGAGCACGGTACGCACCATGTCGAAGATGCGGTCCAGGGCAAACAGCAGCGGCAATCCTTCGATGGGAATGCCGGCGGCGAGCAGCACCGCCACCACCAGGAAGGAGGGACCCGGGACCCCGGCCTGACCGATGGCGCCCAGGGTGGCCGTCAGAATGATGGCCGCATAGGCGCCCATGCCCAGATCGACATTGAACACCTGGGCAAAGAAGATGGCCACCAGGCCGTAATAGATGGCATTGCCGGTCATGTTGATGGTCGCCCCCAGCGGCAGGGCAAAGGAGGCAGTAGTGTTGCTCACCTTCAGCTCCTCCTCGCACACTTCCATGGTCACCGGCAGGGTCGCCATGGAGGAGGCCGTGGAGAAGGCCACCACCTGCGCCTTCTTCATCGAGGAGAAGAAACGGCGCACCGACATGTCGGAAAAGAGCTTGATGATGAGCGGATAGATGACGAAACCGTAGACGAGGATGGCCCCCAGGTAGACGATGAAGAGCTTGAGCACCACGGTCAGCACATCAAAACCGAAGGTGCCGACCGCATCCGCCATCAGGCCGAACACGCCCAGCGGCGCTATCAGCATCACCTTGTTGATCATCCAGACGAAGGCATCGATGACGGTATTGATGCCGACCAGCATCGGCTTGACCCGGTCCCGGGGCTGATTGGCCAGCGCAATGCCGAGGAACAGGCAGAACACCAATATCTGCAGAATGTTGGCTTCGTTGAGGGACTGGAAGACATTGGTCGGGATCATGCCCAGCAGGGTGTCCATCACACCGGGCAGTTCACCCTTGTCCGCATATTCGTTGGAGAACATGTGCTGGTAGCTGGCCAGATCGACACCGACGCCCGGCTTGAAGAAGAGGCCCATTGCCAACGCCAGCGTCACGGCCAGGGCCGAGGTCAGCAGGAAAAACAGCAGCGTGGTCACCCCCAGCTTGCCCGCCGACGGGCTGAGCCCCAGATTGGCGGCACCGGAGATGATGGCCACCGCCACCAGGGGTACGACCAGCATCTTGATCAGATGAATGAACAGGCTGCCCAGCGGAGCAAACATGCTGGCCGTTTCGCCCATGATGACGCCAGCCAGCGTCCCCAGCAGCATGGCGATCATCACCTGCACGCCGACGTTTTGGAGTCCTTTTTTTAACACCTGATTTGTTCCTTTGGTTCCTCACCGCAGCCGCGGTGGCATGTTTGCATTGGCACCCCGACAGCGGGCACCCTGTTTACGACGCCCTTATCTAATGCAATTGACTGGTCACCGCAAGGAAAAAATCATGCCAGACTGGAATTTCAGCCTGTGCGTTAACCTTATGCTGACGTTTGCCGATACCCCGGAACATTCCGATACCGAGCAGGCGCGCCAGATGACACACCCGGCCGCCGCCGGGCGCCGTGGGCTACACTGGAGGGGACGGCCCGGTGGGTGCCAAAACAGCCCCGTACCGCCGCTACCCCACCACCACCGGGCCACATGCGCCCTGCTGCCATTGCGAGGCTGTCATGAGCGACAAGATCGGCATCATCCTCTACCGCTGGGCCGGGGCCTGGGGGCCGTTTCGCGTCACCATTCCCTGCGGAGAGTGTGCCCTGACCCGGGATGTGCTCCAGGACACCATCGACAACGAACTGAGCGGCATCGAGGTCGATCTGCAGATCCGGGACTGGCTCGATGCCTGGTGGCAACCCTTGCTCAAGGGCGGCTGGCACGCGCCCATCGTCATGGTCAATGGCCGGGTCATCTCCCAGGGGGCGGCGCTCAACCGCGGCCTGCTCACCCAGGCGGTCATCGAAGCACACAGCCGCCGCAGCGGCCTGCAGGGTAATCACCTGTTCGGCAAGGAAAGCTGCCCCCATTGCCGGCGGGCCAAGGAGTACCTGCAGGAAGCCGGCATCCCGTACCACTACCACGATGTCATCAGCAGCCCCAGGGCGCTCTATGAAATGCTGGCCCGGGTCAAGCCCCTCATCGGCGCCAAGACGCCGGTGACCGTGCCCCAGATCTGGATTGACGGCGACTATGTCGGCGGCGCCGATCAGCTTGGCGACATCGTCCACCAGCCGGTCGAGCCCAATCCCGATCGCGGCCACTGCTCCATGTCGGGGCCGGATAACTAGGCGCCGCACTGCAGCCGCGGCCGCAGAAAAACAAAAACCCCTGCACAAGGCAGGGGTTTTAACCAGTCAGGGTCGGCCCGGGTGGGCCAACCCTGACTATCAGCGCGGCAGGGTGCTCTTGCCCATCAGGAACTGATCCACTTCCCGGGCGCACTGGCGCCCTTCGCGGATGGCCCACACCACCAGGGACTGGCCGCGACGCATGTCGCCGGCGGCAAATACCTTGGGCTTGGAGGTCGCGTAGCAGCCCTCACCCTCGGTGGTCGCCTTGGCATTGCCGCGGCCATCCTTGTCGATGCCGAAGCTGTCCAGCACCTTAGCCAGCGGCTGGGTGAAGCCCATGGCCAGGAACACCAGATCCGCCTTCAGCTCGAACTCGGAACCCGGGATCTCGTGCAGACGCCCATCCTTGAACTCGACACGCACCAGCTTGAGAGCCGTCAGCTTGCCGTTCTCGCCGATGAAGGCCTTGGTGGAGACGGCGAACTCGCGCTCGCAGCCTTCCTCATGGGAGGAGGAGGTGCGCAGCTTGAGCGGCCAGTAGGGCCAGGTCAGCGCCTTGTTCTCCTGCACCGGCGGCTGCGGCATCACTTCCAGCTGGATGACCGAGGTCGCGCCATGGCGGTTGGAGGTGCCCACGCAGTCGGAGCCGGTGTCACCACCGCCGATCACCACCACATGCTTGCCACCGGCATGGATGGCATTCTTGGCATCGCCAGCCACTTCCTTGTTCTGCGGGATCAGGAACTCCAGCGCGAAGTGGATACCGGAGAACTCGCGACCCGGCACCGGCAGATCGCGCGGCGTCTCGGCGCCACCGGCCAGGATCACCGCATCGAACTCGGCGTCCAGCTGGGCCGGGGTCACCACTGTGGTGGCATCGTTGACCACGCCCTTGGGCAGGCCATTGCTGTCGGCCACCAGGGTGGAGGTCCTGAACGTCACCCCCTCGGCCTCCATCTGCTTGACGCGGCGATCGATGGTCGCCTTGTCCAGCTTGAAGTCCGGGATACCGTAACGCAGCAGGCCACCGGCGCGATCGCTCTTCTCGAACACGGTCACCTCGTGACCGACCCGGGCCAGCTGCTGGGCAGCCGCCAGGCCGGCCGGGCCGGAGCCGACCACGGCCACCTTCTTGCCGCTCTTGACCGCGGCCGGCTGCGGCTGCACCCAGCCGTTTTCCCAGGCACGATCGATGATGGCGCGCTCGATGGACTTGATGCCCACCGGATCGTCGTTAATGCCCAGGGTACAGGCCGTTTCACAGGGGGCCGGACAGATCCGGCCCGTGAATTCCGGGAAGTTGTTGGTGGAGTGCAGCACCTTGATGGCCTGCTCCCAGTGGCCACGGTAGACCAGATCGTTCCAGTCCGGAATGATGTTGTTCACCGGGCAACCGTTGTTGCAGAACGGAATGCCGCAGTCCATGCAACGGGCGCCCTGGATCTTGGCCTCATCCACGGTCAGGGTCGGCACGAACTCGCCATAATGCTTGACGCGTTCATCAACCGGCGCGTAGGTCTCTTTGACACGCTCGAATTCGATAAAACCGGTCGGCTTACCCATTACGCGATCTCCTTCTGTTCTGCTTGCTGCTTGGCCGCGGCCAGTTCTTTCAGGGCACGGCGGTACTCGTTCGGATAAACCTTGACGAACTTGCCACGGTAGCTGTCCCAGTCGGCCAGGATGGCCTGGGCCTTGGCGCTGTGGGCGAATTCGGCATGCTGCTGGATGAGGCCCTTGAGCAGCACTTCATCCGCGGTGTCACGATGACGCGGTTCGTTGCTGTTCTGCTCGGCTTCGGGCAGTACGACGTCCAGGCTCACCTGGGCCGGGTTGCAGCGCTGGGCGAAGGTCTGCTCTTCATCCAGCACGTAGGCGATACCACCGGACATGCCGGCGGCAAAGTTGCGCCCGGTCTGCCCCAGTACCACCACGGTGCCGCCGGTCATGTATTCACAGCCATGGTCACCCACGCCTTCCACCACGGCGGTACCGCCGGAGTTACGCACGCAGAAGCGCTCGCCACCGACGCCGTTCAGGAAGGCTTCCCCTTCGGTGGCACCGTACATGACGGTGTTGCCGCAGATGATGTTCTGGGACGCATCGGCGGTGAAGCTCTCATCCGGACGGATGATGATGCGACCACCGGAGAGCCCCTTGCCGACGTAGTCGTTACCTTCGCCCACCAGCTCCAGGGTCACGCCCCGGGCCAGGAAGGCGCCGAAGCTCTGACCGGCGGTGCCGTTCAGGCGCACATGGATGCTGCCCTCGGGCAGACCGGCATGGCCGTAACGCTTGGCCACCTCGCCGGAGAGCATGGTGCCCACGGTACGGTTGATGTTCTTGACCGGCAGTTCAATCCTGACCGGCTCGCCCTTTTCCAGGGCCGGCATGGCCTGCTCGATGAGCTGGTTGTCCAGCGCCTTGAACAGGGCGTGATCCTGGAACTCGGTGTGCAGACGACCGACGCTGGCATCCATGTCCGGCTGGTGGAAGACCTTGGAGAAGTCCAGACCCTTGGCCTTCCAGTGCTCGATGCCGGCCTTCTTGTCCAGCAGGTCGGCACGACCGATGAGGTCGTCGAACTGGCGGATACCCAGCTCGGCCATCAGCTGACGCACTTCCTCGGCGACGAAGAAGAAGTAGTTCACCACGTGCTCCGGCTGACCGGTGAAGCGCTTGCGCAGCTCCGGATCCTGGGTGGCCACCCCTACCGGGCAGGTATTCAGGTGGCACTTGCGCATCATGATGCAGCCTTCGACCACCAGCGGCGCGGTGGCAAAACCGAACTCGTCGGCACCCAGCAGGGCGGCGATGACCACGTCACGGCCGGTCTTCATCTGACCGTCGGCCTGCACGCGGATGCGGCTGCGCAGGCGGTT
>JBFHKO010000070.1:0-11757 GCA_041595355.1 Aeromonadaceae bacterium | reverse complement strand
GTGTTCACCAGCTCGGCCACCTTGCGGGCATGGTGGCGGTCTGCCAGCCAGTAGCGTTTCAGATGGGTGAGTCCTCCCCCGCTGTGCTGGTGGGGAAAGCGTTCATCCAGGATGTGGATCCCCAGCTTGCGCAGGTCGCTTACCGAATTGCGGAAGTTCAGATCGTGGAGCCCGGCTAGGCCGGAAAGGGAACTGGTACCGGTCGGCCCGTTTTCCAGCAGGTGAAGGGCGGCCAGTTCCAGCTTGGTAGCGTCACGGCATGGACTGGTGCTATGCTTTCCTGGCGCTGTGCTGGTGGCTTGGTGCGCTGTTTGGGGGGCTTGAACCTGTGCCGGGTTCAGGCCCTTTTTGCTGTGCGTCATCTGGTCGCCCTCCCTTATGCTGCGTGCTGGCTTGAACCCTGGGATTCCATCCAGGCGCGGACTTCCTCGGCCCGCCAGGCAGTAACCCGCTCTGACAACTTGACCGGCTGGGGGAAGGTGCCCTTTTTGACTCGCCGCCAAAGGGTGGTGGCGGAAAAGCCCAGCATGGGCAGGATGGCGGATTGCCGGACAAAGCCGACTGCGGGGAGGTTGGATTGGTGTGTGAGTTGATCAGTTGTCATGCCGTGGCCCCTCTTGGTTCCTGTTGATACAACGGAACCATTGTTTCCCTGATGGGACCTGTTCGCACCCAAAATTCTGGAGAAAGTTTTTTCGACGAAATTTGCGCGGGAAAAATTTAGGTGAAATTCGTTCGGGGAAAATTTCGGAGGAATGCCTGGACGGCACAAAAAACCCGGCTTGTGCCGGGTTCAGGGGGGATAAGGGGTGCGCTATGGCATCGCTATAGTGTCTTTCACCAACCGCTCACCATTGCGCTTGCCGGTCCCCCGGTCGGTCTGGCGCAGCCACAGCTTGACCATATCAGCATAATCTTCGTCAGCGAACTTCATGGCAAATGGCTGGCGGGTGTCGCTAACGTGCTTGGCAGTCACAATCTCATTCGGGTAGAGCGCTCTGGACAACTGCCCGGCGCTGTATTCGAATTCGCCCATTTTGGCCCAGATCATCAGGTCAAGCATGGGTATAACCCGATACTCAATCAGCCGCTTGATAATGCTTGGGCCGGTCGCGCCAGATTCGTGCTTGGCAGGTTCTGGAAGGCCAAGCCGCTCTCTCCACCTAGGAAGCAACTCCGTCAGCTCTGCCAGTATTTCGGCGTCAGTGGAACCTTCCAGATCGATGGTTGTTTCAATTCGGCCATTCCTTAAGTGTGCGGATAAGCTGGCTAACATGTATTCGGTCTTGATCTCCACATATCCACCCGGGCCGGGCTTGCCTGGGCCGAAAATGCCCCGCATCTGAGCCCAGACATTGGCCCCTTGAAGTTCCATAAAGCTAGTTGGCCATACGCAATTATCACCTGGCAACTTCTCCCTATCTTCATCTTCTGGTTTTTCAACTGGTTCAGGCAATGGCGCGATTGTTGTTCTCGGAATTCCTGGCGCTATGAAATCAGGTCCAATTGAAACAATTTCGCTGTTCATCATTTCCGGGATGTCATCATCGTCGTAGACGGCATCTTGTTCTAGTAGAACATCACCCCTTGTCAGTGGTTCAAGGTCATAAAGCATCGCATCGTGACCAATATCTTGGGACGAATTCAGGTAGCTCCGGCAGGCCACCTCCTTAATCAGGGACTCGTTATCAATGCCTAAAAGCGCATCATAAGCCTTCAGGTCGAACCATTCCGGCAGTTCGTGATACGTGGCTTTTCTTCTCGCCATAGCGCAGCTCTCGCACTATCAGCCTGAAAGGGAGCCGGGTCAGGCGGGAGGCTGTTCCCCGCTTTTCGATTGGCCGATCTAGGCCCGGCATGTTCGTTACTGGCTGGCCCGGTTGAAGTTCACCGGGCGCACGTTGCCGCCCTCCTGGGCCTCCAGGTAATTCGCCCACCACTGAAGCAGCTTGCGCCGGTCGTCTAGGTATTCGGCGCGATGGTAGGCGGCCCGCACCTTGTTGCGTTCGGCATGGGCAAGCTGGCGCTCTATCACGTCCGGATCAAAGCCTTCCTCGTTCAGCACGGTGGAGGCCAAAGAGCGCATTCCGTGGGGGGTGGCCCTGTCCTGGTAGCCCAGGCGCAGGATGATCTTGTTCATGGTCATGTTGCTCATGGGGTCCAGGATGCGGCGTTCGCTGGGGAATAGCAGGCTGCCGGCTCCGGTGTGCTGCTTCAGTTCGTCCAGCAGGGCCAACACCTGGCGGGATAGGGGGACGATATGTTCGGTGCGCATCTTCATGCGCTCGGCGGGTATCCGCCACTCGGCCCGGTCAAAGTCAAACTCTGCCCAGCGGGCGGCGCGTACCTCTCCCGGGCGGGTCATGGTCAGCATCAGCAGGCGCAGGGCGATCTTGTTGGCCGTGGCCGTGGTCTGATCGTCGGCCAGCTTGCGCAGGAACTGGGGCAGGTCGGCACGGGGGAGGGCAGCCCTGTGTTTGGTGGGTGGTGCTATGACGGCATCCCGGCGGCCCCGGGCCGGGTTCAGAGTGGCGCGTCCGGTGTCAATGGCGTAGTCGATGACGGCCCCCACCCGCTGGAGGGTACGCTTGGCCTCTACCGGTGCGCCTCTGGCCTCTATCTTGCGGATGGCCGCCAGGATCATGGGGGCGGTGATTTCGGTAAGGGGGAAGGGGCCAAACTCGGGGAAGATGTCACGCTCGAAGCTCTCGATGACCCGTATCCCGTGCCGTTCTGTCCAGGTTGCGACCTTGGCCTTGTGCCATTCCCGGGCGATGGCCTCAAAGCTGTTCTCGGCGGCCATCTGCTTGGCAGCCTTTTCCTGCCGCTTTGCCAGCCCCGGATCCTGCCCTTCGGCAATCAGCTTTCTTGCCTCGTCCCGCTTGGCTCTGGCCGCCTTGAGGCCCACTTCTGGATAGACCCCCAGAGCTAGCACCTTCTCCTTGCCGGCTATGCGGTATTTGAGCCGCCAGTATTTGCCGGCAGCGTTCACCAGCAGGTAAAGCCCCTTTTCGTCGGATAGCTTCTGCTGCTTGCCCGTGTACTTGGCTTGCTTGGCTGCGGTGTCCGTCAGTGGCATGGGGGTATCTCCCTTCTCTGGGCTGGGGGTACTTGCGGGCAGGCTCAAACCCTTATCAGGCAAGGGCTTACCCGAATTTGGGGGTATCTGCTTACCCCAGTGGCTTGGATACCCCCAGAACTACCCCCACAAATGGGGGTATGTTGCGAGTCTACATGATACAACCTGAAACAACAAAAAACCCGCAAAGCCAGTGGCGGTGCGGGTTTGAGGGGTGTTCTGATACGGTATGAAAGGGTGATTTGGCGTCCCCACCAGGGCTCGAACCTGGAATCAGCCCTTAGGAGGGGCTAGTTATATCCGGTTTAACTATGGGGACCGGGCGTTTTGCGCGGGGCAGTATAGCAGAGCCTGCGGACAGATCCAGCTCCGGCCGCCGCACAGGCGGGCGTGAGGTGAACTCATCCGCTTGATCGCGGGCACATTTATCGCCTTCGGCCAGGGCGTCGGGCTGGCAGGGAATCGAATCATGTTATCATGGTTGCAGTTTCGTTAACCTGACCCGCGCCAATGCTGGAAGCCCACAATCTGAGCTGTATCCGGGATGACCATGCCCTGTTTGCCCATCTCTCCCTGACGCTGTCCGCCGGCGAGCTGTTGCAGGTGGAGGGCGCCAATGGCGCCGGCAAGACCAGCCTGCTGCGCATCCTGGCGGGGCTCAGCCAGCCGGAGCGGGGCCAGGTGTGCTGGCAGGGCCAGCCCATCGGCCGTTGCCGCGATCGCTATCAGTCCAGCCTGCTCTATCTTGGCCACAAGCCCGGCATCAAGGCCGGGTTGACCCCACTGGAAAATCTCGCCTTTCTGCATCAGGTGCCCGAGGCGGCACTCTGGCAGGCGCTCGCCTGTGTCGGTCTCGCCGGTTACGAGGACCTGCCCGCCGGACAGCTTTCCGCCGGCCAGCAGCGGCGAGTGGCGCTGGCGCGGCTGTGGCTGAGCCGGGCTTCGCTATGGATATTGGATGAACCCTTCACCGCCCTGGACCAGGCCGGCAGCACCGCGCTGCTGGCACGTCTTTGCGCCCATGCCGAGGGGGGCGGTTTGCTGCTGCTGACCAGCCATCAGCCGCTGGATCTGCCGGCAAAGCGGTTGCGACGGCTGGCGCTCACTCGGCGGCTGGCGGCATGCTGAGCCTGGCGCTGCGCATCCTGCGCCAGGAGTGGCGGCTGGCGGTGCGCCATCCGGCGGAGATCGTCAATCCGCTGGGGTTTTTTCTGCTGGTGCTGATCCTGTTTCCCCTGGCGCTGGGCCCCGAGCCCCAGCTGTTGTCGCGCCTGGCGCCCGGCATCATCTGGGTGACCGCGCTGCTGGCCAGCCTGCTCTCTTTTGAGCGCCTGTTTCGCGACGACTGGGCCGATGGCAGCCTGGAGCAGTGGCTGCTGCTGCCCCAGCCGCTGCCCTGGCTGGTGCTGTGCAAGGTGCTGGCCCACTGGTCGCTGTCCGGGTTGCCGCTGGTGCTCTGCTCGCCGTTGCTGGCGCTGCTGCTGTCGCTGGACATGAGCCGCTGGCTGGCGCTGATGTGGACCCTGCTGCTGGGCACTCCCATCCTCAGCCTGCTGGGGGCGGTCGGGGTGGCGCTGACCCTGGGGCTGCGCAAGGGCGGGCTGCTGCTCAGCCTGCTGATCCTGCCGTTGTATATTCCGGTGCTGATCTTTGCGACATCGGCACTGGAAGCGGCGAGTCTGGGCTTGCCATATCTGGGCCAGTTGGCCATCTTGGGAGCCCAGCTGTTGCTGGCCCTGTGCCTGATGCCGCTGGCCATTGCCGGCGCGCTGCGCATCAGCCTGCATTGAATGGCCGGGCCGCGTTGGCGGTCACCGAACTGGAGAGCTCACCGCATGTGGAAATGGTTGCACCCCTATGCCAAGCCGGAGCGGGCCTATCGCCTGGCTGGCCAGTTGCTGCCCTGGCTGGGCTGGCCGGCCTGGGGCGGCCTGCTGCTGGGGCTGACGTGGGGACTGGCTTTTGCGCCGCCCGATTATCAGCAGGGGGATGCCTTTCGCATTATCTACCTGCATGTGCCCGCCGCGCTGCTCTCCATGGGCACCTACCTCGGCATGGCCATCGCGGCCCTGGTGGGCCTGGTGTCAGCAGCGTCAGGCCGAGCTGATGATGATGGCCATGGCGCCGGTGGGCGCGGTATTCACCTTTATCGCTCTGGTGACCGGTGCGGCCTGGGGCAAGCCGATGTGGGGGACCTGGTGGGTCTGGGATGCACGCCTCACCTCCGAGCTGATCTTGCTGTTTTTGTACCTGGGCGTGCTGGCGCTGCACGGCGCCATTGCCGATGCCCGGGTGGCCGGGCGCGCGGCGGCACTGTTGGCGCTGGTGGGGGTCATTAACCTGCCCATCATCCATTACTCGGTGGTGTGGTGGAACACCCTGCACCAGGGCGCGAGCCTGACCCGCTTCGCCAAACCCGCCATTTCCAGTGCCATGCTCTGGCCGCTGCTGGTGATGATAGTGGCCTTTGCCCTGTTGCTGGCCTGGTTCAGCCTGTTGCGTTTTCGTACCGCCCTGCTGCGTCAGGAGTGGCACCGGCCCTGGGTGCACAGCCTGCTGCAGGAGGAACGCTGATGGCCTTTGTCAGTCTGAGCGAGTTTGTCCGCATGGGCGGCTACGGTGTCCATGTCTGGCTGGCGGTGGGCCTTAGCCTGCTGGCGTTGCTGGGCCTGCTGCTGCAGAGCCTGGGCCAGAAGCGGGCGCTGCTGCGCGAATTGGCCCGCAAGCGGGCCCGGGAGCAGCGGCGCCACGCCATGAAGCAAGATGTCATGAAGGAGCAACATGAATCCAAGACGTAAGCAACGCCTGCTGCTGGTCAGCCTGCTGCTGCTGGGGTTGGGCGCCGCCGTGGGGCTGGTGCTCTATGCCCTGCAGCAGAATATCGATCTCTTCTACACGCCGGCTGAACTGGTGCGCGGCAAGGGGCCTGAGCTGATGCGGCCCGAGCCGGGGCAGCGACTGCGCCTCGGCGGCATGGTGCTGCCGGGCTCGGTTGAGCGCGATCCCCAGAGCCTGAAGGTGAGCTTCGAACTCATCGATGCCAGCGGCGAGCGGGTGCGGGTGCACTACGAGGGCATATTGCCGGATCTGTTCCGCGAGGGGCAGGGTATCGTGGCCCAGGGGGTGTTGCAGGACGCGCGCAGCATAGCGGCCTCCGAGGTGCTGGCCAAGCATGATGAGAACTACTTGCCGCCGGATGTGGCCGATGCGCTCCAGGGCATGGACCACCTCAAGCCCCAGGCGGGACAGTGGCGAGCGGCGCCGGGCGAGGGGGGCTCATGATCCCGGAGCTGGGACAGTTTGCCCTGGCGCTGGCGCTGGGCGTCAGCCTGCTGGCCGGCATGTATCCGCTGTGGGGCGCTGCGCGCGGACAGGAGGCCTGGATGGCGCTGGCCCGCCCGCTGACCTACTGGCAGCTGGCGCTGGTGAGTCTGGCCTTCGGCTGCCTGCTGCTCGCCTTCTGGCACAACGATTTCAGCCTGCTGTATGTGGCTGAGCACTCCAACCGTGCGCTGCCCTGGTACTACCGGCTGGCGGCGGTGTGGGGGGGCCACGAGGGCTCCATGCTGCTGTGGGTGCTGATCCTGGGCGGCTGGAGCGCCGCCGTGGCCTGGCGCAGTCGCGCCTTGCCCCAGGCGCTGCTGGCTCGGGTGCTGGCGATACTGAACGGGCTGTCGGCGGGGTTTCTCTGCTTCGTGCTGTTCACCTCCAATCCGTTCCAGCGCACCTTCCCGGATTTTCCGGTGGATGGCCAGCAGCTCAATCCGCTGCTGCAGGATCCGGGCTTGATCCTGCATCCGCCGTTGCTGTATATGGGCTACGTCGGTTTTTCCGTGGTGTTTGCCTTCGCGCTGGCGGCGCTGCTGGAGGGGCACCTGGATGCGGTCTGGTCACGCTGGGCCCGGCCCTGGACCCTGGCGGCCTGGAGTTTCCTGACCCTCGGCATCACGCTCGGCTCCTGGTGGGCCTATTATGAGCTGGGCTGGGGCGGCTGGTGGTTCTGGGACCCGGTTGAAAATGCCTCCTTCATGCCCTGGCTGGCCGGTACCGCCCTGCTGCATTCGCTGGCAGTGACCGAGAAACGCGCCAGTTTCAAGGCCTGGAGCCTGCTGCTGGCCATCCTCACCTTCTCGCTGAGCCTGCTGGGCACCTTCCTGGTGCGCTCCGGCATACTGGTGTCGGTGCATGCCTTTGCTACCGATCCCACCCGTGGCCTCTATGTGCTGGCCTTCCTGCTGGTTGTGGTCGGCGCCTCCCTGCTGCTGTTTGCCCTGCGCGGTCGCCGCATTCGCAGCCTGGGTCGTTACGAGTTGTGGAGCCGCGAGAGCCTGCTGCTGACCAACAACCTGCTGCTGGTGGCCGGCTTGCTGGTGGTGCTGCTCGGTACGCTGCTGCCGCTCATTCACAAGCAGCTGGGGCTGGGCAGCATCTCCATTGGCACTCCGTTCTTCAACCAGCTGTTTGCCTGGCTGGGTCTGCCGCTCGGGCTGTTGCTGGGGCTGGGACCGCTGTTCCGCTGGCGGCGGCAGGCCTGGCGACCGCTGCTGCCCCCGCTGCTGGGCACCCTGCTCCTGAGTCTGCTGCTGGGGCTGGCACTCTGCCTGTGGCTGGGTGAGGTCAAGCCCTGGGCGCTGACCGGTTTCTCCCTGGCGGCCTGGATTGCGCTCTGCTGTCTGCTGGAGACCTGGCTGCGCGCCAGCCACAGCCAGCCAGTCCTGATTGGCGTGCGCAAGCTGGGGCGCAGTCACTGGGCCATGATACTGGGGCATCTCGGGTGTGCCAGCCTGCTGCTGGGCATTGCCGGGGTGCAGAACTACAGCGTCGAGCGCAACGTGCGCATGGCCCCGGGCGAGCGCCTGAGTCTGGCCGGGCATGAGTTTCGCTTCGAATCGCTGAGCGAGGCTCAAGGCCCTAATTATGCCAGCCAACGGGCGCACTTTCGGGTGCGGCAACCCGATGGTTCTGAGCGGCAGCTGCTTGCCGAGAAGCGTCGCTACGGCAGCGGCAGCATGCCCATGACCGAGGCGGCCATCGATGCCAGCCTGGGACGGGATCTCTATGTGGCCCTGGGCGAGCCGCTGGCCGGCAATAGCTGGGCGCTGCGGCTCTACTATAAACCGCTGGTGCGCTGGATCTGGCTGGCGGGGCTGCTGATGGCCCTCGGCGGCGCCCTGGCATTCTGCGATGGCCGCTACCGGCTATGGCCCGTTGCCAGCACCGATACCAACCCGGGAGGGGCTGCCCGCCGATGACACTGCGAACCCTGCTCTACCTGTTGCCGCTGGGACTCTTCCTGCTGGTGGCCATCTTTCTCTACCGCGGTCTCCATTCCGATCCGCGCGAGCTCGAGTCGGCGCGGCTGGACCAGCCATTGCCTGCCTTCCAGGCCGAGGATCTGTTCGAGCCGCCGCTGTGGCACGACAGCCAGGCGCTCAAGGGGCAACCCCGTTTGCTGCATGTGTGGGCCACCTGGTGCCCGACCTGTCATCAGGAGCATGCCTTCCTGCGCCAGCTGGCGGCGCAGGGGGTGCCACTCATCGGCGTCAACTACAAGGATGAGCGAGCCGAGGCGCAGGCCTGGCTGGCACGCCTCGGCAATCCCTATCTTCTCAGCCTGTTCGATGGCGATGGGCGCATCGGGCTGGAGCTGGGCGTCTACGGCGCGCCCGAGACCTTCCTGCTGGACAGCCAGGGCATCATTCGTTACCGGCATGTGGGGGCGCTCACGGCCGCGCTGTGGCAGACCCGGCTCCAGCCCCGTTTCGAGGCTCTGAAATGAGGGGGCTGCGCCGGTTGCTGCTGCTGTGGCTGTGCGGTCTTGGCGTTGCCGGCTGGGCGGCGGAGGATGCCTATCCTTTCGAGGATCCGCGCCAGGCCGCGCTGTTCCAGGAGCTGCTGCTGGAGCTGCGTTGTCCCAAGTGCCAGAACCAGGATATCGCCGACTCCAATGCCGAGCTGGCCCGGGATCTGCGTCAGAAGACCTATGAACTGGTGCGTGCCGGCCAGGACCGGCAGGCGGTGCTGGATTACATGACGCTGCGTTATGGCGATTTCATCCATTACCGTCCGCCGCTGCAAGCCTCGACGCTGATCCTGTGGCTGGGGCCGCTGCTGTTCCTGCTGGCCGGGCTGGGCGGTCTGCTATGGCGTACCCGCCGCCGGCCACCGCCACTGGCGCCGCTGGACGAGACTCAGCGTGCCGCGCTGGCCCAGTTGCTGAAGGAGCAAGACGACCGATGATCGAATTCTGGATGGCCGCGGCCAGCCTCGCCCTGTTGCTGGTCGCCAGCCTGCTGTGGAGCCAGCAGCGCTGGGCGCGGCGGCCGCCGCTCTCCCGGCGTACCCTGCAGGGGCAACTGTACCGCCGGCGCCGGATTGAGCTGGCCGCCGAGCGGGCTCAGGATCTGCTGGCGGACGACGCCGATGATCCCTTGACGCTGGAGCACAGTCTGCTGGCGGATCTGCAGGCAGCCGATCCGATCCCGCCGGCGGCCCGGCCCCGTGGCTGGCCCCTGTGGCTGGGCCTCGGGCTGGCGCTGCTGCTGAGCCTGACGGTTTACTGGCTGGTGGGGGGGCATCGCGGTCAGGCCGCGCTTGAACGCGCCGAGGCGGCGCTGCCGATGCTGAGTCAGCGCTTGTTGCAGCAGCGAATGCCGGCCAGTGCCGAAGAGCTGGCGACCCTCAAACTCGGTTTGCGTCAGCGGCTGGCGAGTCAGCCGGATGACTACCGTGGCTGGCTGCTGTTGGGACGCTTGGCACTGGAACAGCAGGATGCCCGTACCGCCCTTGATGCTCTTGAATTGGCCTACCGGCTGAGCGGACAGCAGCCGCTGGTGCAGTTGCCCTACAGTCAGGCGCTCATGCTGAGTGGCCGTTTCCAGGAGGCAGAGGCACTGCTCAGGGCCTGGCTGGCGCGTGAGCCCGAGTCGGCCATCGGCTGGAATCTGCTGGCCTGGAGTGCGCTGGAGCAGGGCGCGCGGGAGCAGGCCATGGCTCATTGGCAGCGGGTGCTGGCACTACTGCCGGCGGATGCGCCCCTGGCCGTTCAGGCCCGGGAGGCGCTGGCGGCAGCGCGTCAGAGTCAATCCGCGGCTCCCGCGTTGCTGCAGGTGAGGCTTGAGCTGGCGCCGGGCCTGGCACTGCCCGCCGGGGCGACCTTGATGCTCTCCCTGCAGGCGCCGGCAGGCGGCATGCCGGTGCTCGCCAGGCGGCTTGATATCGATCGGCTGCCCCAAACGGTGAGTCTGAGTGTGACCGATGCGCCCATGGGCGTCTGGCCGGGTGGTGCGGGCCCCTGGCTGCTCAAGGCGCAGTTGAACGGCGCTGGTGCTGGTTTCGAGGGACAAATGACGCTATCGTTGTCCGATAACGAGAACGAGGTCATGCTGCTGATCGATCGTTCGTTATAATCGAAAGCAGTGACAGTTGATTAGCAAAGAACGGACTCATCATGATGTGTAGTGGAAACAAGCGGACAGCGTCCTGTCTGCGTTCGGTCTGGTGGTTGGCCCTGGGATTGTTGCTGGGGGGGGGGATGGCGCGAGCCGCGGATGAGATCGATGCGACCTCCGCTGCCGAGCCCACCGCTACCGCCACCACGGCCAGCCTCACCCCCAACAGCACCCACGGGGGGGCTGTCGATCCCTTCATTGGCCTCAACAGAGGCTTCTGGTGGTTCAACTACGAGGTGCTGGACAAGCCGGTACTGCGCCCGGTGGTGCATTCGTATGTGGACTGGGTTCCCCGGCCGGTGCGGGATGGCGTGGGCAACTTCGCCAACAACTTCGAAGAGCCGAGCAGTTTCGTCAACAACCTGCTGATCGCCGAATTCTCTTCTGCCGGTGCCACCCTGTTTCGCTTCACTCTCAACAGCACAGTGGGGCTGCTGGGATTCATCGATGTGGCGGACAAGCTGGGTGTTTCCCGCCGCCCCATGAGCATGAGCACTGTGCTCGGCAAGGCGCAGGTGGAGCAGGGGCCCTATTTCATGCTGCCGGCCTACGGCCCGACCACCTTGCGCGGTCTCGTCGGCAGCACGGTCGATACCCTCTACTTCCCTTGGAGCGTCATGTCCTGGCCGCTGACATGGACGGTCAGAGGTATGGATGCCCTGACCGGCCGTTCCAGAGTCATCGATCAGGAGCCCATCCTCGATAACTCGCTGGATCCTTACCAGAATGCCAAGGATTTCTACCTGCAGCATGAAGAGGCCAAGGTGCGGGGCGAACCCGGCAAGCAGGAGGTCTATACCGGGGACAGCCGGAGCAACGAGGCGGATCTCGATCAGTACCTGAACGAAATCGACAACTGAGCCCTCGTCGAGGCACAGCCCGAGGCCCCGCCATGCGGGGCCTCGTCTTTTCTGCGCCCGGGCGACGCTGCGGAGCCGCGCCGCAATCAGCACTTGCAAATCTGTCGCAGCTTGGTATGGTGAAGGCCGGTGCTAATGCTAAAACGCTCTCGTGTCAACATTGTGAGCTAATTGATATCCAGGCATAGCTGTAAAGTTAAGTTTACAAGGTTGATTGAAGTCATGCATAAAGATACGTTGAACAACGTCCATATTCAGTCCGAGCAGGTGCTGCTGACCCCGGTGGAGCTCAAGCAGGCGGTGCCGGTGTCGGCCGAGGCACTGGCATTCATTGCCGAAGCCCGTCAGAGCATCGCCAACATCATTC
>JBFHKO010000069.1:0-11795 GCA_041595355.1 Aeromonadaceae bacterium | reverse complement strand
CCATCCTTGGCGATCACCTCTACGCTCCACCCGAGGCGCAACTGATAGTGCCGCATCTGCAACTGCATGCCGCCATGCTGCGTCTCAACCACCCGCTCACGGGAGAGCGCTTGACCTTCGAGGCCCCCGCCCCCTTCCCTCTCTAGCCTGCGGCGCCCCGGCCCCGCCATCACAGGAGTCAGCATGTCCCAACGCATCGTGTTTCTGGATAGAGCCAGCCTGCCACCCCACATTAACCTGCGGCGGCCGGCCTTCGAGCATGTGTGGCAAGAGTACCCCCACAGCGCCCCCGACCAGGTGGTCGAGCGGCTGCAGGGGGCGCAGATCGCGCTGGTCAACAAGGTGCCTCTGGGCGAGGCACAGCTGGCCCAATTGCCGACCCTGCGTCTCATCGCCGAGGCGGCCACCGGCACCGACAATCTGGATCTGGACGCCTGCCGCCGCCGGGGCATCGCCGTCTACAACATCCAGGGTTATGCCATCCACGCGGTGGCGGAGCATACCCTGGCGCTGATGCTGGCGCTGGCGCGTAACCTGATGGCCTATCGTCAGGATCTGGCGGCCGGCGCCTGGCAGACCAGTTCGCAATTCTGCTATCTGGGGCCGCGCATCCACGATCTGGCGGGCAAGCGCCTGGGGCTGATCGGCCGGGGCTCGCTGGGACAGGCGGTCGGCAGGCTGGGCGAGGCGCTGGGCATGGAGGTGGTCTATGCCGGTCGCAAGGGCGACGCCGCCCCCGGCGCGGGACGCCTGCCTTTCGAAACCCTGCTGCGCACGGCGGATGTGGTGAGCCTGCACTGCCCGCTCACCGCAGACACCCGGGGCCTCATCGGCGCGGCCGAGTTGGCCATGCTGAAGCCCAGTGCCCTGCTGATCAACACCGCCCGCGGCGGCCTGGTGGATGAAGCGGCCCTGCTGACGGCCCTGCAGGCCGGACGCCTGGCCGGCGCGGCTGCGGATGTGGCCAGTCGGGAGCCCCCTGCGGCCGACCATCCGCTGATGCAGGCCAGCCAGCAGCACAATTTCATCCTCACTCCCCACGTGGCCTGGGCCAGCGATGAGGCCATGCAGCGGCTGGCCGATCAGCTGATCGAAAATCTGGAGCACTTCGTGGCCGGTAACGGCCTGCGCCGCCTGGTATGAACCCGGGCCGCTAACGGATACCGCGGGCCTGCTTCACCATCTCCCAGGCCTGCTGGATCTCCTGCGCCTTCTCCTTGGCCATGTTCAGCATCTCCGGCGGCAGACCACGGGCGGCCAGCTTGTCGGGATGGTGCTTGCTCATCAGCTTGCGGTAGGCCCGTTTTACCTCGCCGTCCGGCACACTGGCGGCCACCCCCAACAGCGCGTAGGCATCCCGCAACCTGTCCCGGGGCGGCTCGGCCTGGCGCTGCCCATGAGCATGGCCATGCTGCTGATGAGACCGGTCGCCGTGCTGGCGCGAGGCGAAGTTGAACTCCGCCTGGGCCATGGCCAGGAACTGCTCCAGCTCCCAACGGGAAAAGCCCAGCAACTCGGCCACCTCCAGCAACAGGGCGCGCTGCTCGCGCACCAGCTGCCCATTGGCGAAGGCCGCCTGCAGCTGGATCTCGAGGAAGATCCGCAGCAGATCCTGATCCCCGCCGCACCCCTGGCGGAAGGCGCGCAGCGTCTCGGTCAGGGCGAAACCGGGCTCCTTGCCCTGACGAAAGGCTTCCTGGGCTTCGCGCCGTGCCGCCGGCGACAACTGCATGCGGTCCATGAACAGAATGGCGACCCGGATCTGCTGCTCGGTCACCCGCCCGCCGGCCTTGGCGATATGCCCCATGACGGCGAAGGTAACGTGGATGAAGGCCGCCTGGGCAGCCCCCTTCGACGTCTGCCGACGGCTGTGGCGCATGCGCCGCTGCAACCCCTGATCATAGAGGTGGCCTATCCAGAGCCCCAGCAGCGCTCCCGGCAGGTGAAACAGCCAAAAGCCCAGCAACAATCCTATCAGCTTGCCCTTTATCGGCATGATGAGCCTGCCCCCAGTTGGTTATCCAGTTCCGCCAGCCGCTCCGGCGTGCCAATGTCGCGCCAGTCGGCCCGCAGATGGCTGCCGCCGACCCGATCCTGCGCCATCCATTGCCGCAGCAAGGGGGCCAACTTGCGCACTCCCGGAGCCAGCCCGGCAAAGGCCGCCGGCTGATAAAGGCCCACGCCGCTGAAGGTGAGTTCCGGCCTGTCCCGCACCCGCCCCTGCTCCAGGGCGAAATCGCCGCCGGGATGCTGAGGCGGATTATCCACCAGCCACAGGTGCGCCAAATCCGCGCCCAGGCGGGGCGCGATGAGGCCACGGTAGTCGCAATCGAGCCAGATGTCGCCATTGATGACCAGAAAGGGCTCTGGTCCCAGCAGCGGCAGCGCCTGACGGATGCCGCCGGCCGTTTCCAGTCCCGCCGCCCCCTCCGGCGACCAGCGGATCTGGACGCCCAGCGCGCGCCCATCCCCCAGCACCTGCTCCAGCTGCTGCCCCAGCCAGGCATGGTTGATCACCAGCTCATGAATGCCGGCGGCCGCCAGTTTCTCGATATGATGCTGGATAAGCGGCTTGCCGCCGACATGCAGCAGTGGCTTGGGGCAGGCATCGGTCAGGGGGCGCATGCGCTCCCCCCGCCCCGCCGCCAGTATCATGGCTCGCATGGCAGTCGCTCCAGCCGTGCCATGACGCGCCGGCTCAGCCAGTCGGCAAAATCGGCCAGCGCCGGCTCGCCCCGGGCCACCGCCAACACATAGTCGAGGGTACGGGGAATGTCCTTGAGGTAACCGGACTTGCCATCCCGGTGATGCAGGCGGGCGAAGATGCCCGCCGCCTTGAGATGCCGCTGCAAGCCGGTCAAATCCAGCCAGCGGCGGAACTGGGCCAGACTGGCGCCGGCCGTCAGCCCCGCGGCCTCGAACTCGGCAAAGGCCCGGGCCACTCCCGCATCGATGACCGCATCCGGCCAGCGGACATAGCAGTCCTTGAGCAGGGAGGCCACGTCGTAGGTGAGCGGGCCGCGCACCATGTCCTGAAAGTCGAGCAGTCCCAGCTCGCCGTCCGGCAGCACCATGAGGTTACGGCTGTGAAAGTCGCGGTGCATCACACACTGGGGTTGGGCCAGGTTGTTGGCCGTCAGCGCAGCAAAGGTGTCGGCCAGCAGGCCGCGTTCAGTCGCGCTCAGATCCAACCCCAGATGCCGCTCCAGCAGCCACTCGGGAAAGATGGCATTCTCGCGCGCCATGAAGTCGGCATCGAAAGATTCCAGCTGTGGCGCCAGCGGCAGGAGCGCCAGCCGCGGCAGCAACGCCAGCGCCCGGGCATACCAGGCCTGCACATTCTGCGGGTCCAGGCAGTCGAGCAGCGGGGTATCGCCGAGATCCGAGACGCACAGCAGCCCCTGCTCGGCATCCCAGGCCCGCACCCGGGGCGCCATCAGGCCAGCGGCGGCCAGCGCCTCGGCATTGCGCACGAACTCCCGGTTCTTTTCGGTCTCGGGTGGCGCATCCACCCAGATCCAGCCCTGAGCGCGGTAGTAACGCCGAAAACTGGCATCACCGGAAATCAAGTGCAGACACAGCGCGGGATCCTGCTGCTGTGCCTGGGCCCAGGCGGTCAGCCGGGCGAGTCGGGTCATTGTCATGGTGGGGATCTTGGCGGGCGTTAGCCCTGGCAGAAATAATGCTTTATCATAGTCGGCTAACATAAAATAATGGCCTGCAAAGCACAACCGAAGCCCGGCGCGGCAGCGGGTCATTTATCCAACCGCATATGGAACTCACAAGCTGCTCATGCGTATTCGCACCCAAGCCTTCAGCGGTATCCTTTCCCTTGCCGCTCTCCTGACCCCTCCGGCCAGCCAGGCCGAGCTGGGCGCCGGCGTCTTTTCCCAGCGCTGCTATATCGACGTGCCGCCGGTGCAAACGGCCCCGGCCAACCAGGCCGAACTCCCGGTGTCCGTGACGGCGCAGCGCGCCGAGGCGACGCTGGATGGCAAGGCCATCTATCAGGGCGATGTACAGGTGGAACAGGGGGTGCGCCACTTCAGCGCCGACTACACCGAACTTGATCAGCGCACCCGCGATGTCAAGGCCCAGGGCGACATCCACTACAGCGATGGCCAGGTGACCCTGAAGAGCGATGGCACCCTGAGCTCCAACCTGGACAGCAAGGAGTCGCGCCTCGATGGCGCCCGCTATCAGCTACACGGCTCGCCGGCCCGGGGTGACGCCGCCCAGATCCAGGTCAGCGATGCCCGCAAGACGCTGAGCCTGGAGCAGGCCCGCTTCACCACCTGCCCTCCCGGCCAGGAAATGTGGTGGCTACAGGCCAGCTCGGTGGAGATCGACCAGCAGGAGGTGTTTGGCGAAGCCTGGAACGCCAGCCTGTGGCTCTATGATGTGCCGGTATTCTACTTCCCCTATTTCAGCTTCCCGGTCAAGGATGAGCGCAAGTCGGGTCTGCTCTATCCCAGCTTTGCCATGAGTTCCACCCATGGCCTGGATGTCAGCACCCCCTACTACTGGAATCTGGCTCCCAATTACGACCTGACCCTGACCCCACGGGTCATGGAGAATCGCGGCACCATGGCCAAGGCGGAGTTCCGCTATCTGCCGGCAGAAGGACACAGCGGCAGCCTGTACACCGAATACCTGGATGGGGATCGCCTTCAGGATGAGGATGAACCCGACAAGCGCTGGCTGGCCAGCCTGAGCCACCAGTCGCGCATGCTGGACGACAGCCTGCGCCTGGGTGCCAGCGTCGTGCGGGTGGCCAACGAGGATTACGACTACTTCAACGATCTGGCTCCGCCGGTCGGCACCCTGGTGGACAACCAGCTGCAGCAATCCCTCTCCCTCGGCTATTACCAGCGCGACTGGAACCTGACCTCCGAAGTGCGCGACTACCAGATACTGCTGCCCAATACCCTGACCCCGCATACGCTGTTGCCACGTCTGAACTACAACCACTACCAGCCGGGTGAACACTACGATCTGGCCTTCAACTCCGAGCTGACCAACTTCGGCCACGACGCCAGCCTCTACAAGGCCTATACCGGCCAGCGCCTGCATCTGGAACCCGTATTGACCCTGCCCCTGGCCCGGGCGCCCGGCTACAGCCTGGAAGGGCAGTTCAAGCTGATGCAGACCCTCTATCAGCAGCAGATCCCCGAGGACATGGCCTCCTATTACAGCGATGATCTGGGGCTGGATGCTCTGGACGAACAGATCAGCCGCACTCTGCCCATGGCCCGTCTGCAGGGCGGACTGGTATTCGATCGCATCGGCGTCTGGAACAAACAGCTCTACACCCAGACCCTGGAGCCGGAGTTCCAGTATCTGTACGTTCCCTACCGCGATCAGGATCATATCGGCATCTTCGACAGCACCACCATGAACCCGGATTACTACAGCCTGTTCAGTGATCGCCGCTTTGCCGGCCTGGACCGCATCAGTGATGCCAACAAGATCAGTCTGGGCGTCTCCAGCCGGATATATGACCAGGATACGGTCGAACGGCTGCGTTTATCCGTCGGCCAATCCTACAACCTGGTCAACCCCAGGGTCACCCTCTACCCCGATGACGCGTCGGTCACCGATCCTCGCTCTTTGCTGGCCTTCGGCGCCGATGTGCGTCCGAGCGATCCCTGGTCCTTCCACATGGGCATGCAGTACGACACCAGCGAAGCCGAAGTGGCCAACAGCAACTGGGCCATCGAATACCAGCGCAATGGTTTTCTCAGCCAGCTCAGCTACCGCTTCGTGCAGGAGGACTCCATCGTCCTGCCCTCCTACCAGCAGGCCGACATCAGTCAAATCGGCACCCTGCTGCGGGTGCCGGTCAGCCGTGACTGGCAACTGCTGGGCGCCCACTACCGGGATATCGGCGAATCCCAGAACATCGACACGCTGTTTGGGCTGCGCTACGACTCCTGCTGCTGGGCCCTCAACCTGACCTGGGAACGGGAGAACACGCCGAACAACTCCACCCTCACCGCCACCCAGGAAACCAGTGTCGGCCTCAACGTCGAATTCAAGGGTCTGGGCAGCGTGGGCTCCGGCACCACTTACGGCCTGGATACCAAGCTGTTACCCTACCTTCGCCCCTATAACCTCAATGACTAACCTCAGGTCCTGCATCGGGAAGAACGCTTGATGATGAAACGCATGTTGCAATGGATTAGCACCGGCCTGCTGGCCGGTGTGGCGCTGAGTGCCCTGGCCGCGCCCCAGCTGGTAGACAAGGTGATTGCCGTGGTCAACCAGGACGTCGTGCTGCAGAGCGAACTGGATACCCTGCTTCAGCAAATACAGGCCGATGCCCGCGAACAGGGCCAGTCCCTGCCACCCCAGGCCCAGTTGCGCCGGCAAGTGCTGGATCGGCTCATCGGCGACAGCCTGGTATTGCAGCTGGCCAACAAGCAGGGGCTGAAGATCAGCGACACCCAGCTGGATCAGGCGCTGGCCAACATGGCGGCCAGCCAGAACACCAGCATCGCCAAGCTGCAACACCAGGCGGCCGCGCGAGGGCAGTCCGCCGCCCAGTTCCGCGAGACCATGCGCCGCGAGATGCTGCTGGCCGAGGTGCGCCGCAACCAGATGCGCCAACGCATCAACATCACCGAGCAGGAAGTCAAACAGGTGGTCAAGCTGCTGCAGGAACAGGGCAACCGGGAGCAGCGCTACCACATGGGGCACCTGCTGCTCAGCCTCTCTGCCAACGCCGACAGTGCCGAGCAGGCCCGTATCACCCGCAAGGCCGAGCAGCTGCTCGAGGCGCTGCGCCAGGGCGCCGACTTCAAGACCCTGGCCATCGCCGAGAGCAGTGGCCCCAAGGCACTGGAAGGCGGTGACTGGGGCTGGATGAACCTGGAGGAGATGCCCACCCTGCTGGCCGATGCCGCCCGGGGAGCCCAGCGTGGCGACATCATAGGCCCCCTGCGCTCCGGCGCCGGCCTGCATATCGTCAAGGTGTTCGATACCAAGGGGGTCAGCCAGGTCACCCAGAGCGAGATCAAGGCCCGCCATATCCTGATCCGTCCCTCCATCATACTGAGCGAGGAGAAGGCCAAGGAGATGCTGGCCGGCTTCGTGCGTGACATCCGCTCCGGCAAGGCCAACCTTGCCAAACTGGCCGAACAGTACTCAGAGGATCCCGGCTCGGCCGTCCAGGGCGGCGACTTGGGCTGGGCCAATCCCGACATCTATGTTCCCGAGTTTCGCGACGTGGTCAATCGCCTCAAGGTCGGCGAGCTGAGCCCGCCATTTCGCTCCAGCCATGGCTGGCACATAGTGCAACTGGAGAATCGCCGTCTTCAGGACGCCACCAGCCAGGCCACCGAAAACCGCGCCTACCAGCTCATCTACAACCGTCGCTTCGCAGAAGAGGTGCAGGCCTGGAGGGATGAGCTGCGCGATGAAGCCTATGTGCGCATCGTCGACGAGCAGGCCGCGCCATGATGGAGCAGACAGTGAAACGCATCGTGCTGACCCCCGGCGAGCCGGGCGGCGTGGGTCCCGATCTGGTACTGGGGCTGGCCAGCCGCGCCTGGCCGGTGGAGCTGGTGGTGGTGGCCGATCCGGCACTGCTGGAGCAGCGGGCCCGCCTGCTGGGGCTCAAGATCAGGCTGCTGCCCTATGACGGCAGCGCCGCGCCGCGCCCCCAGGCGGCGGGCACCCTGACACTGGCGGCCGTCCCCCTGGCCGGCCCCGCCCGTCCGGGCGAGTTGAACGTGGCCAACGGTGCCTATGTGCTGGCCACCCTGCAGCGGGCCGCCGCCGGCGCCCTGAGCGGCGAATTTGCCGCCCTGGTGACCGGACCGGTGCACAAGGGGGTGATCAACGAGGCGGGCGTGCCCTTCAGCGGCCACACCGAGTTCTTTGCCGAACAGGCCGGCTGTGAGCAGGTGGTGATGATGCTGGCCACCGAGGGGCTGCGGGTGGCATTGGCCACCACCCACCTGCCGCTGAGCCAGGTCGCCGCCGCCATCACCCCCGCCGGCCTGACCCGCACCCTGCGGATACTGCATGGCGATCTGCAGCGCCAGTTCGGTCTGCCCCACCCGCGCATCCTGGTCTGCGGCCTCAACCCCCATGCCGGCGAGGGCGGCCATCTCGGACGCGAAGAGCTGGAGATCATAGGCCCGGTCCTCGAGCAGCTGCGCCTCGAGGGCATGGCGCTGCTGGGGCCGCTGCCGGCCGATACCCTGTTCCAGGAAAAATACCTGCAACGGGCGGATGCCGTGCTGGCCATGTATCACGATCAGGGGCTGCCGGTGCTCAAATACAAGGGCTTTGGCCGCGCCGTCAACATCACTCTGGGACTTCCCTTCATCCGCACCTCGGTCGATCACGGCACTGCCCTGGATCTGGCCGGGACGGGTCAGGCCGACATGGGCAGTCTGCTGACCGCCCTGGATCAGGCCCTTGCCATGGTAAGCAATCAACAATGAGCAACGACAAGGTACACCTGGGCCACCGTGCCCGTAAGCGCTTCGGCCAGAACTTTCTGCACGACAGCTACACCATAGACGCCATCGTCTCCGCCATTCATCCACGCCCGAACGACATCATGGTGGAAATCGGCCCGGGCCTTGGCGCCCTCACCGAGCCGGTGGCGGCCTGTGTCGATCAGCTGCAGGTGGTGGAGCTGGATCGGGATCTGGCGGCGCGCCTGCGCGAACACCCGACCCTCAAGCACAAGCTGGTGGTGCATGAAGCCGATGCCATGCGCTTCGACTTCGATGCCCTCGCCCGCCCCGGCCGCCCGCTGCGGGTATTCGGCAACCTGCCCTACAATATCTCCACGCCGCTGATGTTCCATCTGCTCGAGCAGTGTGCCGAGATAACCGACATGCACTTCATGCTGCAAAAAGAAGTGGTCGAACGGCTGGCAGCCGGCCCTGGCAGCAAGGCCTATGGGCGACTGAGCGTCATGGCGCAATATTACTGCCAGGTGATACCGGTGCTGGAAGTCGGCCCCGAGGCCTTCAAGCCCGCCCCCAAGGTGGACTCCGCCGTGGTGCGCCTGGTGCCCCATCTCCGCCGCCCCTGGGTGGCCAAAAATATCAACCACCTGGCCCGGGTCTGCCTCGAAGGTTTCGGCCAGCGGCGCAAGACCATCCGCAATGCGTTCCGCAACTTCATCACCCCCGAGCAGTTGACTGAGCAGGGCATAGATCCTAACCTGCGGGCAGAGAACCTGAGCCTGGGGCAGTTCGTCACCATTGCCAACTGGCTCACCGACCACACTCAAGGATGAACATGGCCCCGTCGATCCTGATCCTGCCGCACCCCTTCTATCTGGCCGATGAATCCGCTCCGGAGCAGGCCCAGTACGTGTTTGGTTACGACATCAGCATCGAGAACCACGGGGCCCTGACGGTCCAGCTGCTGGAACGCTACTGGCTTATCACCGATGCCAATGGCCAGAGCGCCGAGGTCCAGGGGCCTGGCGTGGTGGGAGAGCAGCCCTTCATCGCCGCCGGCAGCCGTTTCAGCTACCAGAGCAGCGTCAGTCTCAAGACCCCCTTCGGCATCATGGCCGGCTACTACAGCTTCCAGGATGAGCAGGGGCAACTGTTCCAGGTCAGCATACCGACCTTTACCCTCGCCATTCCCAACCTGCTGCACTGACGCTGTCATGGCCACCTATTTCGTAGGCGATGTCCAGGGCTGCTACGACGAACTCCGGCGGCTGCTGGATCTGGCGCAGTTTGATCCGGGCGCAGACGAACTCTGGCTGACCGGCGATCTGGTGGCCCGCGGCCCCCGCTCGCTGGAGGTGCTGCGCTTCGTACACCAGCTGGGCAACCGCGCCCAGACCGTGCTGGGCAATCATGATCTGCACCTGCTGGCCACCGCCGCCGGCCACGTCAAGCCAAAGCGCAAGGACAAGCTGGATGCGCTGCTGGCCGCCCCGGATCGGGACGAGCTGCTGCACTGGCTGTGCCGGCAACCGCTGCTGGCCGAGCATGCGCAGCTGCCGGTGATGATGTGCCACGCCGGCCTGTCGCCCCAGTGGGAGCTGGCCACCGCCCGCGCCTGCGCCCGCGAGGTGGAAAGCCTGCTGCGCGGCGACCGGGCCGACTGGCTGCTGCAGCACATGTACGGCGACGAGCCGAGCCACTGGGATGCGCGCCTGGTGGGGCTGCCACGCTGGCGCTACATCATCAACAGCTTCACCCGCCTGCGTTTCTGCCACCCCGATGGACGGCTGGAGTTTCACAACAAACGGGCCCCCACAGCCGGCGACGACGCGCTGCATCCCTGGTTCGAATTACGCCGTCCCGCAGCCGACGACCCCTTCCTGGTGTTTGGCCACTGGGCTGCCCTGCTGGGGCAATGCAGTGGCCCGCAGATGCGTGCTCTGGATACCGGCTGCGTCTGGGGCAACCAGCTGACGTTGTGGCGCTGGGAAGATCAGGCGCTGTTCGCCCTCGATTGCCCCGTCTACGCCCGCGGCAACTGAACGCTGGCGCCCCGCTCAGGTGCGCGGAGGCTGACGCAACAGAGTCTCGAAGCAGTAGGGGTAAGGATTGCGCTCGTCGGCGGCATGGCACTCTTTTCCCAGACTGTGCCAGCCGAGCGCCGCATAGGCCGGGAACCGGGTATCCCCCGCCAGCGCCACATCGATGTGGGTCAGATAGAGGCAATCCGCCAGCGGCAACGCCTCGGCATACAGCTGGCCGCCGCCGATAACCATCACCTCCTCGACCCCGTCCACCCGCGCCAGGGCCGCCAGCAGGCTGGACACCCGCTCGGCGCCCTGGGCCTGCCAGCTGGGGTTGCGGCTCACCACCAGATTGCGCCGGCCCGGCAACGGCCGGCCGATGGACTCAAAAGTACGCCGCCCCATCACCACCGGCTTGCCCAGGGTAATGGTTTTGAAGTGGCGCAGATCCGCCGGCAGATGCCAGGGCATTTGGTTGTCCTTGCCGATGATCCTGTCATGGGCCATGGCGACGATAAGGGAAATTTTCATGCTCAGACGATGGGCCGGTTGCGATAAATGAACAGCGAGGGGATCGCCAGGCCAAAGCTCAGCGCCACCAGAATGAAGACCGTCTTCAGGCCATTTTCGATGGCCGCCTGCATCAGCTCCAGGGTCACGCCGCTGTTGTTCATGGAGAGCACCGAAATGATGGTCGTGAAGGCAAACTTGCCCGGTATCATGGGAATAATGCTGGCCACGGTGAACACCGGCCGCGGTGCCAATACCCGGCGGGACAAGAAGACGAACACCAGGCCGATGGTGGTGGTGGCCGCAAACGTGGCCCACTCAATGGGCACCCCCTGATAGATGAGCAGCGTCCGCATGCTGTGGGCAAAGGCGCCGCCCAGGGCGCAGTATTTCAGCATGCGCGGCGGCACCGAAAACAGCATGGCAAAGCCGATGGCCGGAATGGCCGACCAGAAGGCATCGTACAGCAGCTCCAGCAGCAGTGTCATCATGACTGCCACCCCCAGACACCGGTCAGCTTCATCGCCAGCACTATGCCGGTGGTGGCACTGATGGTCAGCAGGGTGGCCGTGCCCCAGCGGGCCAGCCCCATGTTGAAGTAGCCTTTCACCATGTCGAACACCGCATTGATCAACGGGAAACCGGGCACCAGCAACAGCACGCAGGCGGCCATGGCCAGATAGGGCTGCTCACCCCAGCCGAAACGGGTCGCCAGACTGGCGATGGAAGTGGCAATGAAGGCGGTGGTGGTGAAATTGATCAGCGGACTGAAGTGACGGTGGGCAATCTCCTGGCGCACGAACATGGCCACCGACGAGGCGAGGCAGGTGGT
>JBFHKO010000068.1:0-11922 GCA_041595355.1 Aeromonadaceae bacterium | reverse complement strand
GCGTTGCCCATAGTCCCGGCCACCTTCGCCATCGCCGGCATGGGGGCGCTGTTTGCCGCTTCGGTACGGGCGCCGGTCACCGGCATCATACTGGTCACCGAGATGACCAATAACTATGCCCTGATACTGCCGATGATGATCACCACCCTCTGTGCCACCCTGGTGGCGCAGCTGCTGGGTGGTCGTCCCATCTACAGCCAGATCCTGGAGCGCACCCTGCGCCTGGCGCGCCAGGCGGATGAGCGCCCGGCGGCGCCATCGGTGGCCAATACTTGAACTGGCGGGTCGGGTATTGGATAATCCCCCCGTCCTGTATTGTGAGGTTAATCATGAGCGATAGCGTTGAGATCCAGTTTCCGATCCAGATGTCGGATGCGGCCGCGGCCAAGATCCAGAGTCTGATCACCGAAGAAGAAAATCCGGATCTGAAGCTGCGGGTCTATATCACCGGTGGCGGTTGCTCCGGCTTCCAGTACGGTTTCACCTTCGACGAGAAGATCAACGAAGGCGATACGGTGATTGAGAAGAGCGGCGTCACCATGGTGGTGGATGCCATGAGCCTGCAGTACCTGGTGGGCGGCACGGTCGACTACATCGAGGGGCTGGAAGGCTCCCGCTTCCTGGTGACCAACCCCAACGCCACCGCCACCTGCGGCTGCGGCTCCTCCTTCTCCGTCTGATGCCGGGGGTCGCCAGCCGGGCGGCCCCCTGTTCCTCTCTTCAACATGCCTCCCGCTGGCGGCGCCACCTATACTCGGGAGACCGGGAGTGAGCGCAAGCGGGAGCGTGCATGAAGAACCGTCCTTTCCTGCATCGTGTGGGGTATGCCCTGGCCGGTCTGAGCGCCGCCTGGCATTCCGAGGCCAGTTTTCGCCAGCAGCTGCTGGCCGCGGCGGCGGCCCTGCTGGCCCTGAGCCTGTTGCAGCCGCCCCTCGTCTGGTGGGCCCTCATTGTGCTGGTCATCGGCATGGTGCTGGCTGCCGAATTGCTCAATACCGCCCTGGAGCGGGTGATTGATCGTCTGCATCCCGAATACCATCCCATGCTCAAGGTTGCCAAGGATTGCGCGGCCGGGGCGGTGCTGACCCTGAGCATCACGGCGGCATGGCTGTTTGTGCTGTTGCTGGCGGCGCTATGGTGGGAGTGACGCGGTATCCGGCGCGCGGGTGGCGGCAGCTGCTGGGCGGGGCTCGGCTGCTCAGGCACAGCCCCTACCTGGGGGTGATGCTGGCCATCTGCGCCGCGGCCACCTGCAGCGGGCTGCTGCTGGAGCTCATCGAGGCGGTGTGGCTGGAGCAGGCGACCTCCCAGCTGGACGGCGCCGTGCTGCACTGGCTGGCGCAGTGGCGCAGCGGCTGGCTGGACCGTCTGTTTCTGGGCCTGACCCGCTTCGGCAACCCGCCGGCGCTGGTGGGGGTGACCGCGTTCGCCATGTTGCTGCAACTGCTGATGGGACGCCGTCTGGAGGCCTGGACCCTGGGCTTCGGTTTCGCGGGCACAGCCCTTAGCGTCAGCCTGCTGAAGAGTTTCTTTGCTCGCGCCCGCCCCGAGGCGAGCATGCAGCTGGTGGCGGAGCTCAGCCCGGCCTTTCCCAGCGGCCACAGCACCATGGCGGTGCTGGTTTACCTGTTTGTGGCCTATCTGCTGGTGGAGCATCTGGGTAATCGTCGGCGTGGCCGGCTGCTGTTGCTGGCCGGGTTGCTGTTCACCCTGGGGATCGGTCTCAGTCGGCTGTATCTGGGGGTGCACTGGCTCAGCGACGTGCTGGCCGGTTATGCGCTGGGGGGGCTGTGGCTCTCGTTGCTGGTGGCGTTGCTGGAGTTTTCGCGCCTGCGTCGCCCCAACGGCCGTCTGGATGCGCCTCAGCGGCGGCGCCTGCGCCTCGGGCTGCTGCTGGGGGCACCGCCGCTGGGAGGGCTGCTGCTGCTCTATGTGCTGCACGGCTGATCCCCTGGGACGCCGGTTGGCATGGGCGCCCGTTTTCGCATACCATCGGAAAGCCTGACGCCCGTCAGCTGCCCCGGGAAAAGTCCCTGTCCCTCAAGGAGATGTCATGACCGCACTGCCGCAAACCCGTGAATTGAATCGTCTGGCCCTGTATATCCGTCCCTCCTGTCCCTATTGCCTGCGGGTGCTGGACGCCTGCCATGCCCTGGGCATCAGCCTGCCGACCAACAACATCGCCGAGGGCGCCCATCTGGAGGCGCTGATGGTTGGTGGCGGCAAGCGCCAGGTACCCTGCCTGCAGGTACGGGATGAAGCGGGGGATGCTCACTGGCTGTATGAGTCCCAGGATATCATCGCCTACCTGAAGACCCAGTTCGGCTGAACCCTTCGTGGCCGCGTGGTGTCGCCTGGCGTTCGGGGGCTCCCCTTCGCGCCGGCCGCCTGTCCCTTGCATGAGAGAGTCCCATGTTTGAACTGCATCCCACCCTGGCCGCCGATAGCGTCATTCTCGGCGAGCTGCCGCTCAGCCTGGTGCTGCTGGCCAGGGACCGTCAATACCCCTGGCTTATCCTGGTGCCCCGGGTGAGTGGCATGCGTGAAATCTACGAGTTGGGGGAGGGGGGCAGCCAGCAGCTGCTGCGCGAGTCCTGTGCCCTGGCCGAGCTGATGCAGCGCGAGCTGAAGGCGGACAAGCTCAATATCGCCGCCATCGGCAATATGGTGCCCCAGTTGCATCTGCATCATGTGGCCCGTTTTCGCGGGGATGCGGCCTGGCCCAAGCCCATCTGGGGCGTGCATCCCGCCCAGCCTTATAGCCTGGACGAGCTGGCCCTGCAGGTGTCGCTGTGGCGCCGTCGCCTGGCTGGCCTGGCAGGATTCGTGGCTGCCGGCTGAGCGGGCTGGATGGCGGGGTCAACCCGCCAGATGCAGTGCCCCCAGCACGGCCGGGCGCCGGGCGCCGGTGACCGCCGGCAGGCTGCCGGGGCGGCGTTCGAGGAAGCTCTTGGCCAGCCAGGCAAAGGCGATGGCCTCCACCCAGTCCGGGTGCAGGCCCAGCGCCGAGGTGGACTCCAGCTTCCAGCCGGGCAGCAGCTCTCCCAGGCGCAGCATCAGTGCCCGGTTGTGTACGCCGCCGCCACAGATGAACAGCTCGGCCTGCTGGGCCAGCGGCAACAGGGCATCGGCAATGCTGCGGGCGGTGAGCTCCAGCAGGGTGCGCTGCACGTCTTCCGGCCACAGGGGGCGCCGCTCCGCCAGCGCCAGCTCCAGCCAGGGCAGGGTGAAGGTTTCGCGCCCCGTGCTCTTGGGGTAGGCCTTGGCAAAGAAGGGGTGACCCAGCAGCCGTAACAGCAACTCTTCGTTCACCTGGCCGCTCATGGCCCACTGGCCATCGGCATCATAGACGCCGCCCTTGTGTTTGCGGTACCAGAGATCCATCAGGGTATTGCCGGGCCCGGTGTCGAAGCCGAAGACCTGATCCGCCGAGCCGGGCAGCACCGAGATGTTGGCGATGCCGCCGATGTTGAGGATGAAGCGCAGCTGGCCGCGGCGGCCAAAGACCGCCTGGTGAAAGGCCGGCACCAGCGGCGCGCCCTGTCCGCCGAGGGCCAGATCCTTGGCGCGAAAGTCGCAGACCACGTCGATGCCGGTTTCCACCGCCAGGCGGGCGCCATTGCCGATCTGCAGGGTGAAACCCAGCTCGGGGCGGTGGCGTATGGTCTGGCCGTGGGAGCCGATGGCGCGGATCTGCTCGGCACTGTAGCTGGCCTTGGCCAGCACCGCCTTGACCGCCTGGGCGAAGTGGACCGCCACCAGCTGATCCTGCTGGCCAAGGCGATCGATCTCGTTGACGCCCGGAGTGCAGAGGGCATGCAGGCGATTGAGCACCGGCACCGGCCAGCGCTGGGCATGGCTGGCAATCAGCCGGGGTTTATCCTGTTCGAAGCGCACCAGGGCAGCATCGATGCCATCCATGCTGGTGCCTGACATCAGCCCGATATAGAGATCCGTCATGCTCATTCCGTTGTGGGGGTAGCGCGAGCCACCCTGGGTGGGCTCACAATATTCAGTCGGGCAACCAGGCTCTCGGCCCGGAGCCGGAAGTCGGCCAGGCGTTTGCCGCGCAGCGGCTCGGCCTGGGGCAGGGCCACGGTGCGCGGATTCTGGTGAACGCCATTGACCAGGAATTCGTAATGCAGGTGCGGCCCGGTCACCCGTCCCGTGCCGCCCAGCTTGCCGATCACCTGTCCCTGTTTCACCCGCTGCCCGGTCTTGATCAGCCGCTGGCTCAGGTGCAGGTACTTGGTGGTGTAGCGGCCGCTGTGGCGGATGAAGACGTAGTGGCCGTTCAGCGAGTTGAAGGCCGAGGCACTCACCACCCCATCGCCTGCCGCCATGATGGGCGTGCCCACCGGGGCGCCATAATCGATGCCGTTATGGGGGCGTACCAGTCCGGTCACCGGGTGGCGACGGCGGGGATTGAAGTGGGAGGTGATGTAGCGGAAGTTGACCGGTGAGCGCAGGAAGCCCTTGCGCATGGCCTGCCCCTCGGGCGTGTAGTAGTTGCCATCCCGATAGCGGATGGCCCTGTAGCTCTGACCGTCGTTGACGAATTCGGCGGCCAGCAGCTTGCCGGTGCCGATCAGCTCGTCCTGCTTGAACAGCTGCTCGTAGATGAGGGTGAAGCGATCGCCGGGTTGCAGATCCTGAGAGAAATCGATGTCCCAGGCGAAGATGTTGGCGAGCCCCAGTATCTGGGTGTTGCTGAGGCCGGCGGCCTGACCCGATTCCCACAGGCTGCTCTCGATGCGTCCCTGGGCCGTCACCTGCCGGCTCTGCAACCGCACCCTGTCGATGCGGCTGCGGTAGCCCGAGTCGGTGCGCTCCACCCACAGGGTCTCGCGCGGGTTCAACGGGTAGGCGAGGGCGGCCAGCTCGCCGTCCTCATCCTGATAGAAGGTGAGCTAAACCCCCGGGTGCAGGGTCAGCAGGTTTTCGCTCTCTGCGCCGGCCCGGGTCACCTCGTAGAGGGTGCCATGACTGAGGCCGGCACGCCGGAACAGGGTGCTCAGGTTGTCACCGCGGCGGACTTCGTGGGTCTGCTCCTGCAGACTCGGGGACTCGCTGGCAGCCAGGACATCCCGGGCCTCGGGTGCGGACTGGCCTTCGTCCTGTCCGGGGCCAGGCGTCGAGATGGTGTCCGGCCCTGCGGCGACCCTCAGGGCCTGGGCGTCTTCCAGGGGCCACAGCAGCAGCCCCCCCAGCAGCGTGGAGAGCAGCAGGATGAGGATGCGGTGCCCGCGCGGCAGTAGGGTGAATGCGTTCCGTAATGCCATGTAATACAAAATGCCATGCAATAGGGATGAGGAAGGGCGCGTCGTATCCCGCCAGTTTACAGTCTTTCCATTATCCATGCCATTCCAGTAAGATGAGCGGGTTTTTTGTGAATTGAGGTGGAGTAAATACGATGTCCCAGCTGGAAGCTGCCTTGGCCGAGATCAAGCGCGGCGCCGAAGAAATCCTGGTCGAAGAAGAGCTGATCGCCAAGCTGAAAGAGGGGCGTCCCCTGCGTATCAAGCTGGGTATGGATCCCACGGCCCCGGATATTCACCTCGGCCATACCGTCATCCTCAACAAGCTGCGTACCTTTCAGGATCTGGGTCACGAGGTGATACTGCTTATCGGCGATTTTACCGCCATGGTGGGCGATCCCAGCGGCAAGAATGCCACCCGTCCGCCGCTCTCCGAGGAGGCGATCAGGGAAAACGCCAAGACCTACGCCGAGCAGGCGTTCAAGATCCTGGATCCGGCGCGTACCCGTATCGAATACAACTCCACCTGGCTCAATCAGCTGGGGGCCACCGGCCTCATCAAGCTGGCGGCCAAGCAGACGGTGGCGCGCATGCTGGAGCGCGACGATTTCAAGAAGCGCTACGGAGCCAGCCAGTCCATCGCCATTCACGAATTCCTCTATCCGCTGCTGCAGGGGCACGACTCCGTGGCCCTGGAGGCCGACGTCGAGCTGGGCGGTACCGATCAGAAGTTCAATCTGCTGATGGGGCGTGAGCTGCAGAAAGAAGCGGGCATGAAGCCCCAGGCGGTGCTGATGATGCCGCTGCTGGTGGGCCTCGATGGTGTCAAGAAGATGTCCAAGTCGGCCGGTAACTACATAGGGGTGCATGATGCGCCCGGCGAGATGTTCGGCAAGATCATGTCCATCACCGACGAGCTGATGTGGAGCTACTACGAGCTGCTCTCCACCCGACCGCTGCAGGAGATCCACCAGTTCCGGGCCGACATCGCCGCCAATGAGCTCAACCCGCGGGATGTGAAGATCTGGCTGGCCAAGGAGCTGATCGCCCGCTACCACGACGAGGCGGCCGCCGAGGCGGCGCATGCCGATTTCGTGCAGCGCTTCTCCAAGAATGCCATTCCCGACCAGATGCCGGAGGTGGCCGTGGTGGCGCCGGCGGAGGGCCTGGCGGTGGGCAACCTGCTCAAGGAGGCCGGCCTGGTCGCCACCACCTCGGAGGCGCTGCGCATGATCAAGCAAAATGCGGTTAAGCGTGATGGCGAAGTGGTGGCCGATGGCAAGCTGCTGGTCAGTGCCGGCACCGCCGTCTGGCAGGTGGGCAAGCGCAAGTTTGCCCGGGTGACCGTGGGCTGAGATGGCCCGCCACCCCGGCGCTTGAATCAAACACCCCGGCCTGGCGCCGGGGTGTTTGTTTTTGCGGGCGGAAGCCGGCGCCGCCGGCAGGCAAGGGGCGCGCTTTTGGCGCCTGCACGGCTGTCAGGGAGCCGGGCGATATTCCAGCAGTTGGCCGTTGGCGCGCAGCATCAGATGCTGGCCGAGGAAGGTGACCTTGGGCTCGTTGCTGAGGGTGTCGAGGACGCTGTTTTCGAGGCTGTCCAGGTGGGCCGGGCATTCGATGATGGTGCTGCTCAGGCTTTCGAAGATCAGCCGCTGGGCGTGCAGCCGCCCCTCGCCAAAGAAGCGGTTGCAGCCGGCCAGCCCCTCGATGCTGCCGGGCTGCTGGTGGCCGGCGTGGCCGATGCGCAGCGAGGGTGGCGGCGTGATGCTGGCGTCGATGGGCTGGCCGTTGACCTTGTCCAGCAGCCAGGCGCGATAGAGGGTGGGCGGCGTGGGTGGCAGCGGCTTGACCAGCCCCGGGCGCGGGGCATGGGTACAGGCCAGCAACAGGCTGGCCAGCAGCAGGATGAACAAACGGGACATGAGGGGCTCCGGCAGGGGCTGGCGATAAAAGGGATTGGCGCCCAGCTTAGCCGGTTTATGGCGCCCGGAAAAGGTCAGCCCACGCTCAGGGCGCCAGCGGGGGCAGCGGCGACGTCCCGGCTGCGTCCGTGCCCGGCTCGCCCCACAGGGCCAGTACCCGGCGTTTGCGCTCCGCCTCCAGCTCCAGGGGCGCCCGGGCATAGCCGTTCAGCATCAGCTCCAGCAGATAGCGGCGCACGAAGCCCTCCATGCCCAGTTGCTCGTACTGGCTCACATGCACCAGCTCGTGGGCCAGCAGTCCGGGCTGACTGCGATGGGCATTGAGGATATAGATGCCGTGGCCATAGGTGACGGCCACCATCTGTGCGCTGTTAAGCCCGAGCTGGCGGGCCAGACGTGCCAGTTCGGGCGGCTGGGGAAAGGGCAGGCTGTCCCGGTACCAGACGCGCACCCGCTGGGCCTGTGCTACCCCCAGGGTACGTGCCAGAGCCAGCTGCTCCGGGCTCAGGGGCTGCCCCTGTGCCAGGGCGGCCGCCTCGCCCTGGCGGGCGAAGGCAATGGCCTGATCACCGACGGCGGAGAGCAGATCGAGAAAGGTGAACGGTGGCGCTGCCGGCGGCGTGACCTGGGTCAGACCGGGCCGGGGCAGCAAGGCCAGCAGCAGGATCAATACGCTTAAGGGTCGGGACATGGCGAATTCCGGTATCTGTGCCAAGACTATAGGGCATGCCCGGCGCAGAGGCTATTGGGCTTCTTTCGAGGCCGCAAAACGGCCATTGCGGCTGGCCGGGCCGGTGCTATGAACGGGGCCGTCTGGCTGGCGTCTTTTGATGTGAAGCTGGATAAAAATAGCGTTATCCAACAATAATGCAACATTTGGCGAGTATTATTCTCTGCATACTTAACCGTTGATTGAGCATTTGTATTGAGACGTCCCGATGGCCGGCCACTGTGGCTTGCCTTGAATTGGGGTAAAAATCACAGTATATTTGCGCGTTACTGACCCGAAGAGTGACTGGTTAGCTGGCGTCTGCCGGCTTTTTTTTCCCTCTGCGGATGAACTCGTGAATGATTTAAGAGGAATCAAGCGTGATGGAATCGGCGGTACCCCAGCAGCAAGGGATGTATGACCCGGCGAATGAACACGACGCCTGTGGTGTTGGCTTTGTTGCCCATGTAAAAGGGCAGAAGAGCTACAGTATCGTTGAACAAGGATTACTGATCCTCAAAAACCTGGATCACCGGGGCGCCGTGGGCGCCGATCCGTTGCAGGGTGATGGTGCAGGTATCCTGATTCAGATCCCGGATCAACTCTATCGTGAAGAGATGGCCAAGCAGGGAGTGACCCTGCCGCCGGCTGGCGAGTACGGCGTCGGTATGCTGTTCCTGCCCCAGGAAGCCGCCTCCCGCATGGCCTGTGAAGAGGAATTCGAGCGCGCCGTACGCGCCGAAGGCCAGGTCCTGCTGGGCTGGCGCGACGTGCCGGTCAATGCCGAGCTGCCCATGTCGCCGGTGGTCAAGGCCAAGGAGCCGGTCATCCGCCAGATCTTCGTCGGCCGTGGCGCCGACATCCTGGTGACCGATGCCCTGGAGCGCAAGCTGTACATCATCCGCAAGCGCGCCTCCCATGCCATCCGTGCCCTCAAGCTCAAGCATTGCGGCGAGTTCTACGTACCGTCTTTCTCCGCCCGCACTGTCAACTACAAGGGGCTGCTGCTGGCGGATCAGGTCGGTGAGTACTACCACGACCTGACTGACGAGCGCTGCGTCTCCGCCCTGGCGCTGGTGCACCAACGCTTCTCCACCAACACCTTCCCGACCTGGGATCTTTCCCACCCGTTCCGCATGATCGCCCACAACGGCGAAATCAACACGGTACGCGGCAACGTCAACTGGATGCGGGCCCGCGAACGCGCCATCACCTCGCCGGTGCTGGGTGCCGATCTGGACAAGGTGTGGCCGCTGATCTATCCGGGGCAGTCCGACTCCGCTTCCTTCGACAACGCGCTGGAACTGCTGGTGATGGGCGGCTACTCCATGGCCCAGGCGGTGATGATGATGATCCCGGAAGCCTGGGAAAAGCACAGCCTGATGGACGAGAAGCGCCGCGCCTTCTACGAATACCATGCTGCCATGATGGAGCCCTGGGACGGTCCGGCCGCCGTGGCCTTCACCGACGGTCGCCAGATCGGCGCCACCCTGGACCGTAACGGCCTGCGCCCGGCGCGCTACCTGGTCACCAAGGACGACCTGGTGGTCATGGCCTCCGAGTCCGGCGTGCTGCCCATCGAGGAGTCCCGCATCTCCAAGAAGTGGCGTCTGCAACCGGGCAAGATGTTCCTCATCGACATGGAGCAGGGCCGCATCATCGATGACAAGGAACTGAAAGAGTCCCTTGCCCACGCCAAGCCCTATGCCGAGTGGATCGACAAGATCCGCATCAAGCTGGACGAGATCGAGGGCGAGCTGGCGCCGGTCAGCCACGACGCCTCGGTGCTGGATCTGCAGCAGGCCTTCGGTTACACCCAGGAAGACATCAAGGTCATCATGACCCCCATGGCCGAAAATGGCGAGGAAGCCATCGGCTCCATGGGCAATGACTCCTCCCTGACCGTGCTCTCCCGAAAGGAGAAGCCGCTCTACAACTACTTCCGGCAGCTGTTCGCCCAGGTGACCAACCCGCCCATCGACCCGATCCGTGAAGAGCTGGTCATGTCGCTGGTCTCCTTCATCGGTCCCAAGCCGAACCTGCTGAACAACGCCGACATCAACCCGCCCATCCGTTTGGAAGTGACCCAGCCGGTGCTGGGTGCCAAGCAGATGGCGAAGATCCGCAACATCGAGCAGTTCACCGGTGACAAATTCCGCTCCCATGAGCTGAACATGTGCTACCCGCTGGCCTGGGGCAAGGAAGGTATCGAGGCCCGTCTGGCCTCCCTGGCTGCCGAAGCCGAGGATGCGGTGCGCCATGGTGCCAACATTCTGATCCTCTCCGACCGCAAGATTGACCAGGATCATGTGGCCATTCCGGCCCTGCTGGCCACCTCTGCCGTGCACCAGCGCCTGGTCAAGCGTGGTCTGCGTACCAGCACCGGTCTGGTGGTGGAAACCGGCTCTGCCCGCGAGACCCACCACTTCGCCCTGCTGGGCGGCTACGGCGCCGAGGCGGTGCACCCCTGGCTGGCCATGGAAACCCTGCGCGAGCTGGCCCAAGGCGATGCCGAGAAGGCGGACAAGTACGTCAAGAACTTCGTCAAGGCCATCGGCAAGGGGCTGTGCAAGGTGATGTCCAAGATGGGTATCTCCACCTACATGTCCTACACCGGCGCCCAGATCTTCGAAATCGTCGGTCTGCAGAAGGCCTTCGTGGACAAGTACTTCACCGGCACGCCCACCAACATCGAGGGCATCGGCCTGTTCGAGGTGGCCGAGGAAACCATTCGTCTGCACGAGGCGGCCTTCTCGGACGATCCTGTGCTGGCCGAGATGCTGGATGCCGGTGGCGAGTACGCCTTCCGTATCCGCGGTGAAGATCACATGTGGACCCCGGATGTCATCGCCAAGCTGCAGCATGCCACCCGCAGCGGCAAGTTCGACAGCTACAAGGAGTACGCCGAGCTGGTCAACGACCAGAGCAAGCGTCATCTGACCCTGCGTGGCCTGTTCGAGCTGAAGACCGCCGCCGAGCCGATCCCGCTCGAGGAAGTCGAATCCGCCAAGGAGATCGTCAAGCGCTTCGCCACCGGCGCCATGTCCCTGGGCTCCATCTCCACCGAGGCCCACACTACCCTGGCCGTGGCCATGAACCGCATCGGCGGCAAGTCCAACACCGGTGAGGGTGGCGAAGACGCCAACCGTTTCATTCCGGTGAGCCAGCCGACCCTGCTCTCCGAGATCATCGGCAAGTCCCGCATCGAGCGCGATCTGGAACTGCAGACCGGCGACAGCCTGCGCTCCGCCATCAAGCAGGTGGCCTCGGGCCGCTTCGGTGTCACCACCGAGTACCTGGTCAATGCCGACCAGATCCAGATCAAGATGGCCCAGGGCGCCAAGCCCGGTGAAGGCGGTCAGCTGCCGGGTCACAAGGTCTCCGAGTACATCGGCTTCCTGCGTCACTCCGTGCCGGGTGTGGGCCTCATCTCCCCGCCGCCGCACCACGATATCTACTCCATCGAGGATCTGGCCCAGCTGATCCACGATCTGAAGAACGCCAACTCCGCCGCCTCCATCTCCGTGAAGCTGGTGGCCGAGGTGGGTGTGGGTACGGTGGCCGCCGGTGTGGCCAAGGCGAAGGCGGATCACATCGTCATCGCCGGTCACGACGGTGGTACCGGGGCCTCCCCGCAATCCTCCATCAAGCATGCCGGTTCCGCCTGGGAACTGGGCCTGGCCGAAACCCAGCAAACCCTCCTCCTCAACGACCTGCGGGATCGGATCGTCGTTCAGGTGGACGGGCAGATCAAGACCGGACGCGACGTCCTCATCGCTGCCCTCCTCGGCGCCGAGGAGTTCGGCTTCGCCACCGCACCCCTGGTCGTCAGCGGCTGCATCATGATGCGTGTCTGCCATCTCGACACCTGCCCCGTCGGCGTGGCCACCCAGAACCCGGAGCTGCGAGCCAAGTTCACCGGTGAACCCGAGTTCGTTGAGACGTTCTTCGAGTTCGTCGCCGAGGAGGTCCGCGAACTGCTAGCCGAACTGGGGTTCCGATCGCTGGACCAGGCGATCGGCCAGGTGGAGTG
>JBFHKO010000067.1:0-12014 GCA_041595355.1 Aeromonadaceae bacterium | reverse complement strand
ATGGCATCCTTGACCTTGAGTGCCCCGTACTGGGTATTGCGGATGCTGTCGCTGGTACCTGAGAAGTCCACGGCCAGGGTCTGGCTGGCCGAGAAGTGCTCTTCCCAGGGCAGGCTCACCACGCCCAGATAGAGATCCATGTCATCGCGCACCGGGAACTGGGCCAGGGCCAGCAGGATGCGCGAGGCATAACGGCTCCACAGGCAGGCCCGGTAGGCCACCTCCAGTTCACCGCTGAAATGGACACCGGCCACGGTTTCCTTCACCGAGCTGGCACCCAGGCGGGTCAACTCTTCGGCAAGCGGGGATTCGAGGCCTTTGGGACAGGTTGCAAAAAAATCAGTCATGGATAGCTTTCAGGACGCCGGCAATAAGGGCGCGCATTATACCCCAACTGCCTGCCGCTGAGATAAAAAAGCCATTGCCGGATTTTTGCGCGAACGGTACGCCCGGACAAATAAAAGGTTGCACCCGCCACCACCGTTCCCTATTATGCCCTCACACCAGACGCGGGGTGGAGCAGCATGGTAGCTCGTCGGGCTCATAACCCGAAGGTCGTAGGTTCAAATCCTGCCCCCGCAACCAGATATCGTAAAAAGCCGATGGCCAACGCCATCGGCTTTTTGCATTTCCCGCCCCAGCTCAGCCGCCCGGGCCGCCCAACAAAGAGCGCGGGATCCGATGGCTCCCGCGCGCTCGTTTTGACTCAGGCTCTAAGCAGCAACTGACGGTTGACCGCCTGAAAGGGGATCAACCGATTGTTCATCACCTTGATGATGCCGCTCTGGGTCAGCTGTTTTTCCTCATTGAGCGCCAGCCGCTCGCCCAGTAACAGGCACAGCGACGCCGTCTCCCCCGGCTCGATCACCAGGAAATCACCGTGTCCATGCTCGCCTATCATGCTCACCACCTCGCCCAGCAGCGGCGGCTTGTGCATCAGATCATAGTCGTGGAAGAACCAGCTCTGGGGCAACATGGGCTTGCAGAAACGGCAGGCGGCGATGGCATTCAGCACGATCTGCACCCGCTCCGGCTCCGACAGCGGCAACTCGGCGATGCATTCCAGCAAATGAAAATAATGGGACGTATCGTCGAGGGAAAAAGGATGCGCCTCACGGGCCGCCGCCACCAATTGCCTGGCCGGATAGGCCGTTTCGAATTGAAGCTCTGCGGAAAGATCCAGCAGCAACCTGTCTCTGGCCGCATCAAAACACCAACACCAGTTGTCATCGGGAAGAAGGATCATGACCAGTCCTTTGGTTATTGGGCACGCAAATAGAGTCCGGCTCTAATTGAGGCACATGATGAGGCAGATTGATTTGAAGCCGATCATGTTTTCTCAGATGTTTTCGACAATATCCCGCACCAGGGGCGGTCCCTTGTAGATGAAACCGGAGTAAACCTGCACCAGCTTGGCGCCGGCCTGCAGTTTTTCACGCGCCGCCAAGGCACCGTCTATGCCACCGACACCGATGATGGGCAATTGCCCCTGGAGGCATTCGGCCAGCTGGCGGATCACCTCGGTGCTGCGGGCCTGCAGCGGACGACCACTCAGGCCTCCGGCCTCGTTGGCATGCGGCAGATCGAATATCATCTCCCGCTCCAGGGTGGTATTGGTGGCAATCACGCCATCAATCTTGTTTTTGACCAGGCTGTCGGCAATCTGCCGGATTTCCTCGGCGCTGAGATCCGGGGCTATCTTCACGGTCAGGGGCACATACTTGTTGTGCTTGGCCGCCAACTCCAGCTGCCGTTGCTTGAGGGCCGCCAGCAACTCATCCAGCGCTGCCCCATATTGCAGCTGTCGCAGGTCGGGGGTATTGGGCGAGGAGATATTGACGGCGATATAGCCGGCGTGGGCGTAGACCTTGTCCATGCAGATGAGGTAATCATCCTTGCCCTGCTCGATGGGAGTGTCCTTGTTCTTGCCGATGTTGATGCCAATGATGCCCTTGTAGCGGCTCTTCTTGACGTTTTCGACCAGATTGTCGACACCCTTGTTGTTGAACCCCATGCGGTTGATGATGCCCTCGGCAGGGATCACCCGGAACAGGCGCGGCTTGTCGTTACCGGGCTGCGGCCGCGGGGTGACGGTCCCCACTTCGATGAAGCCGAAGCCCATGGCCCCGAAGGCATCGATGCATTCGCCATCCTTGTCCAGGCCGGCGGCCAGGCCAACGGGATTGTCGAATGTGAGCCCCATCACCTCGACAGGACGGCTTGGTACCCGCTGACGGAACAGGATGTCGAGTGGGGTGCCACCCAGCAGGGAGAGTTGCTTGATGGTCAGCTCGTGGGCCAACTCGGGATCCAGTTTGAACAGACAATAGCGCGCCAGCGAATAGAACATGTGAGCTCCTTACTAAGACAATGTGGCCGTTCACCACAGGACCGGGCAGGCCGGCAGGACGTGGCTCCCTCAACAGACCAGGCGATGGAAAGCGGGCCACATGTTAGCGGTTATTGACCGCCTTTGCACTCCCGGCCCCGCCCCCGATAGGCGATGTCAGATCAAGAAAGTAGCCGGAAGCTCGTCCCTCTGGCGCCCCGCAGCCATGCGCGGATTAACAGGCCAGCGCCCGCACCAGCTTCTCCTCCAGATCCCGCGCCAGACGCGGCATAAGTGCCAGCTGTTGCAGCTCGGCGCGCATCAGCGCCTGACGCGCCGGGTCCAGACGCTGGAACTGGATGAGCGGCGTGATGATGCGCGCGGCGACCTGGGGATTGATGTCATTCAACTGGCGCAGTATCTCGCCCAGGAAGCGGTACCCCGAGCCATCCGGGGCATGAAAGTGAGCCGGATTGGCGCCACAGAAGGTACCGATGAGGGCGCGCACCCGATTGGGGTTGTGCAGACTGAAAGCCGGATGCGCCAACAACTGGCGCACCCGCGTCAGGCAGTCCGCTGCCGGCGAGCTGGCCTGGAGGCGGAACCAGTTATCCATCACCAGTCCATCCGCCTGCCAGCGGGCCTCGAAGTCGGCCAGCAGGGACGGCAGGCAGGCCAGCTGAGCCTGTTTGGCCGCCTGCAAGGCTGCCAGCAGATCGGTCATGTTGTCGGCGCGTGCATATTGAGCCTGCACCAGCACATCGCCCTGCACGGCATCGGCCAGGGCCAGGTAGCCCAGGCAGACCCCGGCCAGATCCCGGGCCGCCATCTCCTGCTGGTCAATACGATACCCGGTCAGCTGATTGGCCTGGTAGGCGGCCAGGCACTCGACCTGCAGCGCGCGGGCTATTTCCAGCTGCAGGAAGTCCCGCACCTGATGGATGGCATCGATATCCACCGACTCGAACAGCTCGGCCAGCGTGGCTTCCGAGGGCAGGCGCAGGATCTCGGCGGCCAGCGCCTTGTCCAGGGTCTTATCCAGCAGTACCCGCCGCAATGCCTGCAGCAGGCTCTCCGGCCGCTGCAACGGCTCGCCGGCCTGAATGCGGGCCACATTGGCCAGCACATGCTTGCCGAGCAGCATCTGGGCTGCATCCCAGCGCGCGAATGCATTGCGGGCATGGGCCATCAGGAAGGCCAGCTGGGTATCGGTGTAGGGATAATCGAGCTTCACCGGCGCGGAAAACTCCTGCAGCAGGGAGACAATGGGCGCCTCGCTCACCCCCTCGATGCTGAACGTCTGCTCAGCCTCGGTCACCTCCAGCAACCGATCCAGCGGCTTGCCGTTGTCCGTCAGCAGATGCCCGGTCGCCCCATAGAGCGCCAGGCTCAAGGGGATATGCAACGGCAGCTTGTCCGGCTGGCCAGCACTGGGCGGGGTGTGCTGGCTGACCTGCAGACGGTAACAGCCAGCCTCGGCGTCATAGTGGTCGCGCACCGTCAGGCGGGGCGTTCCCGACTGGCTGTACCAGCGCCGGAACTGGCGCAGATCCCGGCCACTGGCATCCTCCATCGCCTGCACGAAATCATCACAGGTGACCGCCTGACCGTCATGACGCGCCACATAGAGGCGCATGCCGGCCTGGAAATCGGCCTCGCCCAGCAGGGTATGCAGCATGCGGATCACCTCGGCCCCCTTCTCGTAGACGGTCAGGGTGTAAAAGTTGTTCATCTCCACCACCACATCCGGGCGAATGGGATGCGACATGGGGCCGGCGTCCTCGGCAAACTGGGGACCGCGGATGATGCGCACATTGCGAATGCGATTGAGGGCCCGGGAACCCAGATCGCAGGAAAACTCCTGATCCCGGAATACCGTCAGCCCCTCCTTGAGGCTGAGCTGGAACCAGTCCCGGCAGGTGATGCGGTTGCCGGTCCAGTTGTGAAAATACTCATGGGCGATGACCCGCTCTATATCCAGATAATCGGCATCCGTCGCCGTCTGGGGATTGGCCAGCACGAACTTGGCATTGAAGACATTGAGCCCCTTGTTCTCCATGGCGCCCATGTTGAAAAAATCCACCGCCACTATCATGTAGATATCGAGATCGTACTCCAGGCCAAAACGCGCCTCGTCCCAGCGCATCGCCTGCTTGAGGCTGAGCATGGCATGCTCGGCCCGCGCCAGGTTGCCCAGATCGACGAACAGCTCCAGCGCCACCCTGCGCCCGCTGGCGGTAAGGTACTCGTCGCGCAGCACATCGAAATTGCCGGCCACCAGGGCAAACAGGTAACAGGGCTTGGGAAAGGGATCGTCCCAGCTGACCCAGTGGCGCCCATCGGCCAGGTCGCCGCGCCCCACCGGGTTGCCGTTGGACAGCAGGTAGGGGTAGCGCGCCTTGTCGGCCGTGATGCGGGTCTCGAAGCGGGCCAGCACATCCGGGCGGTCGAGATAATAGGTGATCCGGCGAAATCCCTCGGCCTCGCACTGGGTGCAGAAGGCATCGCCGGATTTGTAGAGCCCGGTCAAGGCCGTGTTGGCCGCCGGATCCAGCTCCGTCTCGATGCACAGCTCGAATGCCGCGGGCAACCCGTCCAGCACCAGCTGCTGGGGCCCCAGCGCATAGCGGCTCCAGGGCTGGCCATCCACGGCCACCGCCACCAGTGTCATCGCCTCGCCATCCAGCACCAACGGCTCGGCATGGTTGCCATTGCGCCGCACCTGGCTCACCGCCCGCACCCGGGTCCGGTTATCGTCCAGCTGCACGTCCAGGGCGATATGCTCAATCCGGTAACGGGGCGGCTGGTAATCCAGCCGGTGCTTTTCCTGCAATGCGTGTTCGGTCATGGCCTGCTCTTCCTGACAATGAGGGGGGGACTGTCCCGGGCGGACATCTGGCTCCATTATCTGTCGCGCTGGCCCATTCGGCAAAAAAAATGCCGGTCAGCTGAGCCGACCGGCATTTCGATGGCAACATGGCCCCGTTCAGGAGTGGGTCAGGCGCACCACATCGGCGGTGATATTGGCCGCTTCCTGCAAATAGCCATCGGGGAACTCAATCTCCTGAGGCACTTCCTCCAGGCTCTTGACGGTGGGACGCCCCAGACGGCTCAGTCGCTCGTTGGTGCGCTGCAGGGCCCGGCCATCCAGCAGCTCCCGTTCCCGGATGCGAACCGCCTCGTTCAGGGAGATGAACTTCTTCTGCTTTTCTCGCTTGTACCAGGCGATATCTTCCAGCACATACCTGAACTCGGGATCTTGCTGCATTCGCTGCGCATGCAATTGCTTCAGCTTCGGCAATATGCTCTCGAAATGGCCGAGCTTCATATACTTGGCGGCGGGAATGCGATCCCAGGGCAGCGCATTCGGCTCGACGCTTTCACCGGTTTCACTCGGGTCGACCAGCGCCGGGAAGCTGATGTCCGGCTGTACCCCCTTGTGCTGGGTGCTGCCCCCATTGATGCGATAGAACTTGGCGATGGTGTACTGCACATGCCCCAGGGGGTGCTCGAAGTAGTCATAGACCTTGCCCAGGCCGCGATGCTGCTGCACCGTCCCCTTGCCATAGGTGTTTTCACCCAGGATCAGGGCCCGCCCATAGTCATTCAGCGCCGCCGCGAAGATTTCGGAGGCCGAGGCGCTGTAGCGATCCACCAGCACGGTCAGCGGGCCATCGTAGTAGCTCTTGCCGTCGTTATCCTCGTTGGTGGAGAAACGTCCCAGGCTGTCGCGGATCTGCACCACGGGGCCACTGCGCATGAACAGGCCGGTCAGGTCGGTGGCCTCGGTGAGGGCGCCACCGCCATTGCCCCGCAGATCGATCAGCAGCCCGGCGATGCCCTGGCTTCGCAGTTTTTGCAGCTCTTTTTGCACATCCTGGTGCAGGTTGACATAGAAGCTCGGGATCTCGATGACCCCGATCTTCCTGCCCTCGGCCTCGAGCACCTTGGACTTGGCGGCCCGGTCCTCCAGGCGCACCTGATCACGCACCAGCTCGATGATCTGGGTCTGACTGCTGGCGCCGACACCACGCTGCACCTCCAGGCGGACCTTGCTGCCCTTGGGACCCTTGATCAGATCCACCACCTCATCCAGCCGCCAACCGACGATATCGACGATCTGGCCGTCGTTCTGGCCCACGCCGATGATCTTGTCATCCGGGCGCAACTGCTTGGATTTGTCGGCCGGGCCACCCGGCACCAGGGAGCGCACCACGGTAAAATCATCATCCGACTGCAACACGGCACCGATGCCTTCCAGAGAAAGATTCATCTCGGTGTTGAAGCGATCGGCATTGCGCGGTGACAGGTAGCTGGTATGGGGCTCGATGCTGCGCGAGAAGGCGGACATGAAGGTCTGGAACACATCCTCGCTCTCGTTCTGGGTCAGCCGCTTGATGGCGTTGTTGTAGCGCTTGACAAGCAGCTCGCGGATCTCCGGCCACTCCTTGCCGGCCAGCTTGAGATTGAGGGCATCGTATTTGACCCGTTGCCGCCACAATTCGTTGACCTGCTGCAGATCCGCCGGCCAGGCCGCCTTGGCCCGGTCGAACTCGTAGCGATCATCGCGGGTAAAATCCATGGGCTGATCGAGCAGTTGCAGCGCATAGGCATAGCGCTCGAAACGGCGCTGCAGACTGAGATTGTACATGGCATAGGCCGAAGCCAGGTTGCCATCGAGCAGCGCATTGTCCAGTTGCTGCCGGTAGACCTTGAAGGCGGCGATATCGGCGGCCAGGAACAGGTTGCGACTGTAATCGAGGGATTCCAGATAAAAATCGAAGATCTGCTCAGACAAGGCATCATTCAGCTCGAAGCGCTTGTAATGGCTTCGGGTAAACAACGCCGTGATCCGCTTGCTGGCGGTGGCATGCTGCTCTTCCTGGGTCAGGACGGGCAACTGCCGGGCCTGCAGGGTTGGCGTCACCGCCATCAGCGGCCCCGACGCGCACAGGGCCAGGGCAATCAGGGATACGCGGATCAGACGCTGTTTCAATGTGCCTATTCTCCTCAAAGGATGATGCGATCTATCTTCACACGCACCAGCATGCCGGTGGAGAGCTCTACCTGCACATCATCGCGCGTGACTTCTTTGATATTAGCCGCTACCGGCGCCTTGCCAAGAACGACCTTGACCGCCTGGCCCGGCGTGAGGCTGGCAGGATCCAGCTTGGGTCTGGCCTTGGGCTTGGCCGGACGCCGTTTTCCTTCCGGCTTGCCGCCGTCATTCTGGCGACGAGAGGCAAACACCTTATCCTTGCTCTCCTTCAGCGCCAGCTTGGCATGCTCGATATGCTCCTCGGAGAGCACGCCACAGGGCTGACCATCCAGGTCGACCCGTTCGGCGCCCACCTTCAGGCCGTGCAGGTAGCGCCAGCTGGAGGTGTATTGGCGCAGGGCGGAGCGCAACAGCGTTTTCGATACCTTGGGATCATCCACCAACCGGGCAGCCAGATCCTGAAATATGCCGATCTTCAGGGGCTTGGCTTCCCCCTCGGCGATGAAGCAAGCCGGGAAGCATTCGGACAGGTAGGCGATGAGTTCTTTGCTGCTCTTGAGTTTTTCGGTGTTTTCCATTGATAACCTTGGCTAAAAAAGGGCGCCAGGCCCAGGTCGTGAACTGGGGCCTATTATAAGGGGGGCGCGCCTAATTGCGAGTCTGTTCCCCCGGCCAAGCCAAATTTTCCGCTCGCCCGCTGCAGGGCCTTCGCCACAGCAGGGTTCGGTACGGCAGCCAAGGCCCCCTCTCCTGCCTGTTGGACAGGGGGCAGCCCGGCCAGTTCCCGGCCGATGGGTGATCGCCACTGTGGCGGCCCGGCGCCGACGCCGGGAACCGATTTTTTGCCGGCCCGCTGGCGGCATGCCCATCGCCGTCTAGACTCAACGGGTAGCGGTAATCCGGATGGCACTGGCGGAGCCGCATTGCGTCCATGGTTTGATCGGGGCTCGTGTTGAGCCCCTCCCCCTGAGCCAGGTACAAGGATTTGGTACCTGGCCTTTTTTTTGTGCGCGCCTCACACCAAGGTCTGATACTCAGGCATCCCCCCTCTGTGCCGCCAGTGCCCTGCCCGGACGCACCAGGATGGCCATCAGAACGGCACCCCCAGCGCCTCGGCGTCGGCCGCGGCCAGAAAGTCCGCCAGCAACGCCAGCCGCGGTGCCGCCAGGGTGCGGGCCTCGGGCAGCAGCAGGTGCTCCGCCAGGGTCAGCGTGCGGGCCAGGCTCGCCAGCGCCGGGCCATGGGTCGGATAGCGCGTATCCCGTCCTACCTTGGCAAGGCTGCGAAGGATGCCGACGGCACCCAGTTGCTCCAGCAGATCGGCGTCGTGCAGCAACACCGCCTCGATGGCTCGGGGCCGAGCCTGGGGCAGATGCTGGCCGATGGCCTCCTGCACCGCGGCTATCTTGGCACTGGGAAAACCCAGGCGCGGCAGTATCAGCGGCATCTGCTCAACGGCGTAGGCGACATTATCCCAGGTTGCCAGGGCCGCCGGCGCCTCGGGCCTGTGGCCGATAAATACGCCCAGATCGTGCAGCCAGCAGGCGGCAAACAGTACCTCGTCGTCGTAACCGAGGTCGGCGCGCTCCGCCAGCTGGCCAGCCAGCCGATAAAGACGCGGCTGGTGGCTGAACTTGTCTGCCGGCTGGGCGGCCCGGGTCACGTAATCGATGATCGCCTGATAATAGGCGGGCTTATCCATGCTCATGGCAGGTCTCCTGGCCTGTTGTTGCCTCATGGCCCGGATACTACCCACTTTTACCCCTCAAGACAGCCACGGCCGGGACGGACCAGGGGCTGCCCGTCTGGACAGCCCCTCATGTCGGCATTGTGCAAGCCGTCGCGCTGCGAGCGCCAGGGCGGCCTGACTCAGCTGGTGGCCAGAAAACCGTCCAGTACCTGGCGAGCCTCACCCAGTCCCTGGGCCCTGAGCGCATCCCCCATGTTCAGCCCCTGGGCATAGGCAATCTCGACATTATTCAGGCCAATGAAGCCCAGCACCGTCTTGATATGCGCCAGCGCCAGGTCGGTGGCGCTATCGCGGTGCACTCCTCCGGCCGTCACCACCAGCAGCAGCCGCTTGCCCTGCAACAGCCCTTCGGGTCCCTGTTCGGTATAGCGGAAGGTGATGCCGGCGCGGCAGATGAGATCCACCCAGGCTTTCAACTGCGCCGGAATGCCGAAGTTGTACATGGGCACGGCCACCACCACCACATCGGACTGGCGCACCTCATCGATAAGCTGCGCCGACAATGCCAGCGCCTGCTGCTGGCGCGAATTGAGCTCGGCGGCAGAGCCACCCAGCCCGGCGATCAGCTCGCCATCCAGAAGGGGCAGCGGCTCGGCGGCCACATCCCGCACCCGGACCTGCCCGTCGCCATGGCGTGCCTGCCAGTGGCCGATGAATTCATCCACCAGCTTGCCCGACTGGGAATAGCCGCCCAGAATGCTGGATTTGATTGCCAGAACCTTTGTCATAATCGTTTACCTCGAAACTGCTGCTGGAGTCGGAATATCACTGTAATGCGCGAAGACAAGCCGACTCTACCCGGGTGAGAATCGAACCGATAGCGCATTAATTCGCAGCATCCTTTCGATTTCATGGAAAGATAATCGCTGCCCCCGGGCCGCCGACGCCAGACTGCCGCGCTGGCCCGACCGGCAGCCGGCTTGGCAGTATCGAGGTAAATGGGTATCATGCGCCGCATTTGACCGCCCCGCTCCAGCGCGGTCCGACACCCCCTCATGAGGAGAGACTGATGCTTGGAACCCCACATAGCCCACGCGCCACCCGTGCCCTGTTGCTTGGCTCGGGGGAGCTCGGCAAGGAAGTGGCCATCGAGTTGCAACGTCTCGGCGTCGAGGTGATTGCCGCCGACCGCTATGCCAATGCCCCGGCCATGCAGGTGGCCCATCGCAGTCAGGTGATCGACATGCTGGACGGCGAGGCCCTGCGCCGGCTCATCGAGCAGGAGCGCCCCCACTACATCATCCCCGAGATCGAGGCCATCGCCACCGAGACCCTGCTGGCGCTGGAGCAAGAGGGCTTCAATGTGGTGCCCACCGCCCGCGCCACCCGCCTGACCATGGACCGGGAAGGCATCCGCCGGCTGGCGGCAGAAACCCTGGGCCTGGCCACCTCGCCCTACCGCTTTGCCGATACCGAGGCCGACTATGCCCGTGCCGTGGCAGAGATTGGCCTGCCCTGCGTCATCAAGCCGGTGATGAGCTCCTCGGGCAAGGGCCAGAGCGTGCTGCGTGACGCCGGGCAGGCCGACGCCGCCTGGCACTATGCCCAGGAAGGCGGCCGCGCCGGTCGTGGCCGGGTGATCGTCGAAGGCTTCGTGCCCTTCGACTATGAAATCACCCTGCTGACAGTCAGCGCCGTCGATGGTTTGCACTTCTGTCCACCCATCGGTCACCGCCAGGAAGAGGGCGACTACCGGGAGTCCTGGCAGCCCCAGGCCATGTCCCCGTCAGTCTGGGACAAGGCAGTGCACATCGCCGGCAGCGTGGTCAAGGCACTGGGCGGCTACGGCCTGTTCGGGGTCGAGCTGTTCATCCGCGGTGAAGAGGTCTATTTCAGCGAGGTTTCCCCTCGCCCCCACGACACCGGCATGGTGACCCTCATCTCCCAGGACATGTCCGAATTTGCACTGCATGCCCGCGCCATTCTCGGCCTGCCCATCGGCCGCATCACCCAGTACGGCCCCGCGGCCTCCGCCGTGGTGCTGCGCGAGGGCCACTCCAGCGATATCGGCTACGCCAACCTGAACGAGGCCCTGGCCCAGGTCCCGGGTGCCCAGCTGCGCCTGTTCGGGAAACCGGAGATCGCCGGTCGCCGCCGCCTCGGCGTGGCCCTGGTGCGCGCTGAAAGCATCGAGCAGGCCATCGAGCAGGCCAAGGCGGTGGCCGCCAAGGTCGAAGTCCAATTCTAAGACACAGGGGCGCCCTTGACCGGCGCCCCGTTTTTTTGCGCAAGGGGGTTCCATGATGGCCATTCGCTATCACGCCTCGCCACTCGGTCTGCTGCGCCTGCGCGCCAGTGGGCAGGCATTGCTGGCGCTGGATTTCGTGACCGAAGGCGAGCCCAGCGCCGACCCCAGCCCTCTGCTCGACGAAGCCTGTCGCCAACTGGATGACTATTTTGCCGGCCGCCGGCCCCCTTTCGACCTGCCCCTGGCACCGGTGGGCACCCCTTTCCAGCAGCAGGTCTGGCAGGCACTGCGGCAGATCCCCTATGGCGACACCTGCAGTTACCGCGACATCGCCTGCCAGTTGGGCAAACCCGGTGCCATGCGCGCCGTCGGCGGGGCCAACCACCGCAATCCCCTGCCGCTGTTCATTCCCTGTCACCGGGTGATCGGCGCCAATGGCAGCCTGGTCGGTTATGCCGGCGGCCTGGCCCTCAAGGCGTGGCTGCTGACCCACGAGGCCCAGCACCGCCTTTCCTGAGCCGGGCCAGCACCTTGCGCTGCTCCCTGTCAGCATCCATGCTCATCCTGAGCCCGTCGCCCGCAGCCGGCGCCGGTGAGCAGGAGTGCATGCCCATGCCGAACAAGCCCCGCTACGTGGTCGCCCTGGATCAGGGCACCACCTCCTCCCGCGCCATCCTGTTTGACGCAAAGGCCAATCTGGTGGGGCTGGCCCAGCGGGAGCTGACCCAGCATTATCCGCGGCCCGGCT
>JBFHKO010000066.1:0-12065 GCA_041595355.1 Aeromonadaceae bacterium | reverse complement strand
GGCGCGCCACATCCTCGCCATCGATCAGGGGACCACCAGCACGCGCGCTATCGTCTTCGACGCCACCGGCCGCCTCGTCAGCCTCGCTCAGCGGGAGTTCGGGCAGCACTTCCCCGCCGACGGCTGGGTCGAGCAGGATCCCATGGAGATCTGGGCCAGCCAGTCCGCCACCCTGACCGAGGTGCTGGCCAAGACCGGCATCCACAGCCACCAGCTGGCCGCCATCGGCATCACCAACCAGCGCGAGACCACCCTCGTCTGGGACCGGCACACGGGCTTGCCAATCCACCATGCCATCGTCTGGCAATGCCGCCGCAGCGCCGGCATCTGCGAGCAGCTCAAGAGTCGGGGGCTGGAGCCCTATGTGCGCCAGACCACCGGCCTGCTGCTGGATGCCTATTTTTCCGGCACCAAGCTGGCCTGGATACTGGATGAGGTCCCCGGTGCCCGGAAGAAAGCCCAGCGGGGAGACTTGCTGTTCGGCACCGTCGACAGCTGGCTGGTCTGGAAAATGACCGAGGGCGCCGTGCATGTCACCGACCCCACCAATGCCTCGCGTACCCTGCTGTACGACATTCACCGCCAGCAGTGGGATGAGCGCATGCTGGCAGAGCTCGACATTCCCGCCGCGATGCTGCCCAGGGTCTGCCCCTCCTCGGCCATCTACGGTCACACCATCCGCGGAGGCGGCAGCCGCATTCCCATCGCCGGTATCGCCGGCGATCAGCAGGCCGCGCTGTTTGGCCAGCTGTGCCTCACGCCGGGCATGGCCAAGAATACCTACGGCACCGGCTGTTTCCTGCTGCTGCACACGGGCACCCAGCCGGTGCACTCGGAGCGCGGACTGCTGACCACCATCGCCATCGGCCCCCGGGGCGAGATCAACTATGCCCTGGAAGGCGCCGTGTTCATGGGCGGCGCCACCGTACAATGGCTGCGCGATCAGCTGGGTCTGCTCCAGGAGGCCAGCGACAGCGCCTACTTCGCCGCCAAGGTGGCGGACACCCAGGGGGTCTACCTGGTGCCGGCCTTCGTCGGTCTGGGGGCACCCTACTGGGATCCCCATGCCCGCGGCGCCATTGTCGGCCTCACCCGCGGCAGCAATCGCAACCACCTGATCCGCGCGGCCCTGGAGGCCATCGCCTACCAGAGCCGGGACGTGCTGGAGGCCATGCAGGCGGATGCCGGACAGCTCCTTGGCAGCCTGAAGGTCGACGGCGGCGCCGCGGCCAACGATGTCCTGATGCAATTCCAGGCCGACATCCTGGGCCTGCCGGTGGTTCGCCCAAGGCAGATCGAGAGCACGGCGATGGGCGCGGCCTTTCTGGCCGGCCTGGCAGTGGGCTTCTGGCCGAACACCGAACAATTGCAGCAACGGCTCGGCGTTGAGCGCATCTTTACACCCGCGCTGGATGAAGCAGCGCGCACGCGCCTCTACGCCGGCTGGCACAAGGCGGTACAGCGGGCCCGGCACTGGGCCGAATGAGCGCCGCCTCTGGCGGCAGCAAGCCACGGGAGTACGCCCATGACAGCGGTTCCGCACTTCGAGCTGGTGGTGATTGGCGGCGGCATCAATGGCGCCGGCATTGCCGCCGACTGCGCCGGCCGCGGTCTCAAGGTCGCCCTGTTCGAGGCCGGCGATCTCGCCTGCGCCACCTCTTCGGCCTCCAGCAAACTGCTGCACGGCGGCCTGCGCTACCTGGAACACTATGAGTTCCGGCTGGTGCACGAGGCGCTGGCCGAGCGGGAAGTGATGCTGCGCATCGCCCCCCATTTGACCCGGCCGCTGCGCTTTCGCCTGCCTCATCGCCCGCACCTGCGCCCGGCCTGGCTGATCCGCGCAGGGCTGTGGCTCTACGATCACCTGGCCCTGCGCGTCAGCCTGCCCGCCAGCCGAAGCCTGCGCTTCGGTGCGACAGATGGCCTGCAGCCCGATATCCAGCGGGGATTCGAGTATTCGGACGCCTGGGTGGATGACGCCCGGCTGGTGCTGCTCAATGCCCTGCGCGCCCGGGAACAGGGCGCAGAGATCCACCCCCGCACCGCCTGCACACGGGCCCGTCGCATGGGCGACCACTGGCACCTGGAATTAACCGAGCCGCCGGGTGGACGACGCTTTGCCGTCACCTGCCAGGCACTGGTGAATGCCAGCGGCCCCTGGGTGACCCGCTTTCTGGACCGGCAGCTCGCCCTGCCGGCCTCCGGCCGGCTTCGCCTCAGCAAGGGCAGCCATCTGGTGGTGCCCCGCGTGCATGACGGCGCCGAGGCTTACCTGCTACAGCACCGGGACGGGCGCGTGGTGTTCGTCATCCCCTACCTGCAGACCTACTCGCTGATCGGCACCACCGATGTCGACTATCAGGGCGATGCGCGCCAATTGACCATCAGCGATCCGGAGATCCGCTACCTGTGCGATGCCGTCAATGGCTACTTCGTGCGCCAGATTGGTCCGGCCGATGTGATCTGGAGCTATGCCGGCGTGCGGCCGCTGGTGGATGACGGCTCGGGCGCCCCCCAATCCGTCACCCGTGACTATCGGCTGGTACTGGATGCAGCGCCCGGGCAGCCGCCGCTGCTGTCGGTGTTCGGCGGCAAGCTGACCACCTACCGTACCCTGGCCGAGGCGGCCTTCCGGCAACTGCGGCCCTTCTTCCCCCTGGCCGGTGGCGACTGGACGGCCACGCTCCCCCTGCCGGGCGGCGATTTTTCCGGTTCGGTCGCCGAACTGGCCGAGGAGTACCGGCAGGCCTTCGACTGGCTGGATGCGCCCAATGCCCGGCGCATCGCCGAAGCCTACGGCAGCCGCGCCCGCCTGTGGCTGCGAAATGATCCGGGCGAAGACTTTGGTGCCGGACTCACCGCTGCCGAGGTCGACTACCTGATTGAGCAGGAGTGGGCCCGAAGCCTGGAGGACATCCTCTGGCGGCGCAGCAAGCTGGGGCTGCAACTGGGCTGTGCCGAGCAGGCCCGACTGCAAAGCTACCTGGATAGGCGACCAACACCGGCCGCCCCGCCGGACTACGCTTAGGCAATGCAGGTCCTGCGAGCCGGGTCCCCCTTGCCAAGCGAGTGATGCCAGAAGATGAACGATACTCCCCCGCGAGCCACAGTGGCGCCCGACCCCCTGGGCCACATCGCCGAGGTACATGGCCCGGTGGTGGTCATCGCCTGCCGGCGCCTGCCCCCCCTGCACCAGGCGTTGATGGCCGTGCTCGATCATGACAGCTACCTGTTCGAGGTGCACCAGCACCTCAACGAGGGCTGCGTGCGCGCCATCACCCTGCACAATACCACCGGACTGCAACGCGGCATGCCGGTGTTCGATACCGGCGCGCCGCTGCAGGTACCGGTTGCTCCCGATTGCCTCGGACGGCTGCTGAACATCTTCGGTGAGCCGCTGGATGGCGAGGCACCGCTCATCAGCGACGCTTTTCGCTCCATTCACGGCAGTCCGGTGCCGCTCTACGAGACCCGCGGCAACGAAACGGTACTGGAAACCGGCATCAAGGTGGTGGATCTGCTCTGCCCCTTCGTGCGCGGCGGCAAGACCGGTCTGTTCGGTGGCGCCGGCGTGGGCAAAACAGTGCTGGTGATGGAGTTCATGCACGCCGTGGTCCAGCTGCACCAGGGCGTCTCGGTCTTCGCCGGAGTCGGCGAGCGCATCCGCGAAGCCCATGAGCTGTGGCACGAGATGCGCGAGGCCGGGGTCATGCCGCACACCCTGATGGTATTCGGCCAGATGGACGAGTCGCCCGGCGTGCGCTTTCGCATCGGCCTGGCGGCCCTCAGCTATGCCGAATACCTGCGCGACAGCCTGCACAAGGAGGTGCTGTTCGTCATGGACAACGTATTTCGCTTCGTGCAGGCGGGCAGCGAGATCTCCAGCCTGCTGGGGCGCATGCCGGCCACCGTCGGCTACCAGCCGACCCTGACCACCGAGGTCGCCGAGCTGGAGGACCGCATCCTCTCCACCCGCGCCGGGGCTATCACCTCGGTGCAGGCGGTCTATGTGCCGGCCGACGACATGTCGGATCCGGCGGTCGGCGCCATACTCTCCCACCTGGATACCCGGGTGATACTGTCGCGCAGCCAGGCCAGCAAAGGCATCTACCCGGCGGTCGACCCCCTGCGCTCCGACAGCAAGCTGATGGACAGGCACAGCCTGGGCGATCGCCACTATGCCATTGCCGGCGGGGTGCGCGAGGCCCTGGCCCGCTATCAGGAGCTGGAGGACATCATCACCATGCTCGGCATCGAGGAGCTCTCGGAGCCGGATCGGCTGACGGTGATGCGCGCCCGCAAGCTGCAGCGCTATCTGACCCAGCCCTTTTCCGTCACCGCCGGGCATACCGGCCTGACCGGCGTGTCGGTGCCCCTCGAGCAGACCCTGGACGATTGCGAAGGCTTCCTGCAGGGGCGTTTCGATGCCGTGCCCGAGGAGCACTGCTACATGCAAGGCGCCATGCCGGAGGTCAAATGACCTATTTCAGCCTGCAGCTGCGCGATACCCGGCAGTGGCAGCGGCTGGAGGGGGTGCGCATCTTCGTCGGCGAGGACGAAACCGGCACCTTCGGCCTGCTGGCCGGCCATGCCCCCTTCATGACCCACCTGGTGTTCGGCCTGGCCCGCTTTCAGTGTGAAACGGGCGGCTGGCAGTACCTGGCGATGCCGGGCGCCATCCTATACTTCAAGGACAACCAGCTGCGCCTGTCGACCCGCCGCTACGTTGTCAGTGCCGACTACGAACAGATGAGTAGCGTGCTGCACGACACCCTTTTGGAAGAGGAACAGCAGCTGGCCGACATGAAGCACAAGCTGCACCGCCTGGAGGAAGACGTGCTGCGGCGCATCTGGGAACTGGGCCGGGAGGGGCCGCTTGCACATGAATGAGTACCAGCAACTGAAGAAGCGGGTCGAGACCCAGGCCAAACGCCTGCGCAAGGCCCGCGACGAGCAGGGGACCCTGATCGCCCAAACCCTGTTTGTCGGCACCCTGGGACTGTTGCTGGTACTGCCGGTCCTGGCTGGAGCCTATCTCGGGCACTGGCTGGACAGCCTGAGTGACGGCTACTCGGTGCGCTGGACCCTGGGGCTTATCCTGCTGGGGGTGGTGCTGGGGGCCATGAATGTCTATCTGTTCATCAGGGAGCGAGATTGAGCCATGAACAAGGAGCCCCTGCTCGGCATCGACCGGATCGACCTGGGTTTCATCAGCCTGTCGGAGACGGTGGTGATGACCTGGCTGCTGATGCTGGTACTGGTCACCGCCAGCTGGCTGCTGACCCGCCGGCTGCGTCTTGAACCGGGCCCGCTGCAAACCGCCCTGGAGGGGGCCGTGCTGGCCATAGAGGCGGCCATCGGCGCGGTGGCGCCAAACCATGTACGGACCCTGCTCCCCTTCATCGGCAGCCTGTGGATCTTCATCCTGACGGCCAACCTGATCGGTCTCATTCCCGGCTTGCACTCGCCGACCCGGGATCTCTCCGCCACGGCCGCCCTGGCACTGCTGGTGTTCATGGCCTCCCACTGGTTCGGCATTCGCGCCCAGGGTCTGACAAGCTATCTGAAACACTATCTGTCTCTCAGCCCCATACTGTTGCCCTTTCACATCATCAGCGAGATCACCCGCACCGTTGCCCTGGCGGTGCGGCTGTTCGGCAACATCATGAGCCTGGAGATGGCAGCGCTGCTGATCCTGTTCGTGGCGGGCTTTCTGGTACCGATCCCCCTGCTGATGCTGCACATCATCGAAGCGCTGGTGCAGGCCTACATCTTCGGTACCCTGGCGCTGATCTACATCGCTGGCGGGCTGCAATCACAGCAGCTCAGACATGAACGCAGCAAGGAGCCTTGAGCCATGTCCGACATGAGCTGGTTTGTGCTGGCCTCGACCGTCGCGGCCACATTCGGGATCGCCATCGGCGTGCTGTTGCCCGCCCTGGCCATGGGGCGGGCCATCAGCAGTGCCCTGGAGGCGCTGGCCCGCCAGCCCGAGGCAGAGCGGGCCATACTGCGCGCCCTGTTTATCGGTCTGGCCATGATCGAGTCGCTGGCCATCTATGTGCTGGTCATCGTGCTGATCGTGCTGTTCCGCAATCCCCTGCTCGAATTGCTGCTCAAGTAGGGACGGCGCCGGAGGGCCTGACGGATGGAACTGGACTGGACCACCTTGTTGCTCGAGATCCTCAATTTCCTGATCCTGGTGTGGCTGCTGGGCCGCTTCCTGTACCGGCCGGTGCTGGAGATCATCGAACAGCGCCGGGCGCGCATCCAGCAGACGCTCGACGATGCCGAGCAGACCCAGGCCCGGACCCAGAGCCTGAAACAGCAATATGAAAACCGGCTGGGCGACTGGGAGCAGGAAAAAGCCGCCGCGCGCCAGCAGCTGATGGCGACGCTGCAGGCCGAACGCCAGCAGGCACTGAAGCAGCTGCAGCTGACTCTGGTGCAGGAGCGGGAAAAAGCCCGCATTCTGAGCGCGCGGCAAGAGCAGGAGGCCCGCCAAAACGCCGAGCGCACCGCCCTGACCCAGGGGGCCGCCTTCAGCGCCCGGCTGCTCTCGCAGCTGGCCTGCCCCCAGCTCGAGGAGCGCATCGTCGACCTGGTGCTGGAATCCCTCGCCCAGCTGCCGGCCGAGCAGATAGAGCAGCTGCGGCAAAACAGCCAGGCCGACCGCATCGAGATCAGCAGCGCCTTCCCGCTGGACGAGGCTTGCCAGCAACGACTGAGTGCGGCGCTCACTCCGCTGCTGGCCGGCGCCGGCACGCCCCGTTTCCTGCAGCGCCCCGATCTGCTGGCCGGGCTGCGCATCGCCATCGGCCCCTGGCGCCTGGATGCCAACCTTCACGACGAGCTGACGCTGTTTGCCGAGGTGGGGCATGGCTCCTGAGCCGCTCCCCGCCATCGGGCTGGCCACACGCGGCGACTGGGTATCAGGCTACCGCTTCACGCCGCGGATCATCGAAACCGGCCGTCTGGTCTCGGTCGGTGATGGCATCACCTGGGTAGCCGGCCTGCCCTCGGCCGCCATGGGCGATCTGCTGCGGTTCGACGAGGGCAGCCAGGCCATGGTATTCGATCTCAATCGCGACCTGATTGGGGCCGTGCTGCTGCATGATACTCCGCGCCTGACCGCAGGCTCTGTGGCCCTGCTTAGCCGCCAGGCCCTGCGCATACCGGTAGGGGACGGCCTGCTGGGCCGGGTAGTGGACCCGCTAGGCAACCCCCTGGACGGCCGCGGACCGTTAACCCGGGTGCAGGGTTACCGCTGCCTGGAGGCGGCCTCGCCCCCCATCACAGCACGCGACGTCGTGCATGCCCCGCTCTACACCGGTAGCCGCATCATCGACACCCTGATCCCCATCGGAAAGGGACAGCGCCAGCTCATAGTCGGTGACGCCGGCCTGGGCCGCAGCTCGCTGGCCATCGATGCGGTGGTGCACCAGCGTGACAATCAGATCTACTGTATCTATGTGCTGATCGGCCAGAAGCGCTCGGCGGTGGTCAACACCCTGGAGACACTGCGCCGCTACGGCGCCATGGGGTACAGCACCCTGGTGGTCGCCGAAGCCAATGCCCTGCCCGGCCTGCAATACCTGGCCCCCTTTTCCGGCTGTGCCCTGGCCGAATCCTGGATGGCCCAGGGGCGGGATACGCTGGTCATCTACGACGATCTCAGCAGCCACGCCCGCACCTATCGCGAACTGTCACTGCTGCTGCGCCGACCGCCGGGACGGGAAGCCTACCCCGGCGACATCTTCTCGGTGCATGCCCGGCTGCTGGAGCGCTCGACCTGCCTGCATGCCAGCCATGGCGGCGGCAGCATGACGGCCTTGCCAATAGTGGAGACCAGTGAAGGGGAGATCGCGGCCTACATTCCCACCAATCTCATTTCCATCACCGACGGTCAGATCTACCTGGATCGGGAGCTATTCAGCAGCGGCTTCCGGCCCGCCATCGATATCGGCAAGTCGGTCTCCCGCATCGGCGGCCAGGCCCAGCATCCGGCCATCAAGGCCGAGGCCGGGCGCATGAAGCTCGACTACCTGCAGTTTCTGGAACTGGAGCGCTTTACGCGCTTTGGCGCGCGCCTGGAAGCCGATATGCAGCAGGCCATCAGGCGCGGTCAGATCCTGCGCGAGATCCTGAAACAGGAACGGCTGAGCCCCATGGCCGTCGAAGGCCACATGGCCTGGCTGGTGGCCTTCAACGACGGCCTGTTCGACGCCCTGTCGCAAGCGGACATACCGGCCCTGCTCGGCCGCCTGGGGCCGCTGGTTCAGGCTGCGGGACTGACGCTGGAGCAGGAGCGGGCGCGCTGGTCCCGACAACTGACCGAACTGGTCACCCAATCCCGGCAGGTCGGCCCGTGAGTCGGCAACATGCACTGCGCCACCACCTGCGCCGCCTCGACGAGATCAGGGCGATCATGAACGCCATGAAGAACATGGCCTTCCTGGAGACCCGCAAACTGGCAGGCCGGCTGACCCACTTGCAGCAGATGCGCGAGGAACTCGAACAACTGGCCAGCGACCTGCTCTGCCATCATCCCTACCCCGCCGGCCTCGTCCAGACCGGCCCCCAGATCTGGCTGCTGTTCGGCTCGGAACGGGGATTTTGCGGTGATTTCAACGACCGGCTGCTGGCCAGCCTGCCTGCGGCCGGTAACGGCGAGGCACGGCTGCTGGCGGTGGGACGCAAGCTCGGCAGCCGTCTGGTGCATGCGCCGCCTGGCCGCGCCACCTTCCTGCGGGGCGCTGAGGTGGCCGAAGAGGTGACCCCGTTGCTGGAACAGCTGCTGGTCGCCCTGACCGACCTGCAGCCGGTCCCGGGCGGGCTCCGACTGCTGGCCTGCTATCACGACGCCGAGCGCGAACTGCCGGTGAGCCGTGCATTGCTGCCGCCCTTTCTCCCTGTGCAGCCGCGGTCCCGGGCGGCGGGCTGCCCGCCGCTGCTCGGCCTGTCCGCAGATGCTTTTTTTTATCAGCTGGTAGACCATTACCTGTTCGTCGCCCTGCACGATATCGCCTACCAGTCGCTGATGTCGGAAAACAGTGCCCGTATCCAGCACATGACCGGCGCCATCCGCCGTCTGGATGAGCACGCCGAGCGCCTGACCCGGCAATTTCACCGCGCACGTCAGGAGGAGATCACCGAGGAGATCGAGGTCATACTGCTCAACGCCAGCGCCTGGATGACGTGATCATCCGTCGTTGCCGGACCGTGACAGCACGGCACCAAGCCGGCTGGTCAGCTGCTTGAGCAACTCGCCACGCACCTGCCCCAGCCGCGGCCGCTCGTCCAGGGCAAAGGCGATAGGGCGACACAGTTGCATGGTCTGGATACCGAGCCGCGCCGTCAGCAACCCGGCCCCCACCCCCTGAGCCAGCCGCGCCGACAACTTGGCAGAGAGCTCGGCGCCCAGCCAGTCCAGGCCCACGTCGGTGATGAGCTCGGCGGCCCCGGCATACAGCATGTGACGACCGATCTGGCGCAGCAACTGCACCCGGCTCCAGTAGCCAAGACGGATGCCATAGCAGCGCGCTATGCCCTCCACCATCTTCAGGTTACGCCACAGGATCAGCAGCATGTCGACGCTGGCCAGCGGGCTGATGGCCACCAGCACCGCCGCCTCGCCACTCCAGCGGGAGACACAGGCATGCGCCAGCGCATCCTGGGTACTCAGCACCTGCCGGCTGTAGAGACGCAGCAGTTCGGCATCGTCGTGATGGCTGTCGATGTCCGCCAGCCAGCGCTGATAACTTTCACTGTTCAGCAGCCCCGTCTCCCGCGCCAGCTGCTCGCAAAATGCCCGCCCCTCGCCAAGACCTGGCTCGGCGAGCAGGCTTTCGGAGCGGGCCCGGGCATCCTGGCGCCGCCGCAGTCGCCGCAGCAACCGCCACTCGCGCAGCACGCTGCCGCTGGCGCCCAGCGACACCAGTGCGACCGCCCCGGCCCAGGCAACGCCCAGCAACAGGTTGTCCATCAGCTGCTGCCAGACGAAGAGGCCGGTTTCCACCAGGCCGAGCCCCGCCATGGTCGTGAGACCCCAGCCAAGCAGCCCCATGGGCCGGCGCCGCGGTAGCAGTGCGGCCGCCACGTCCAGGCCGCTGGCGGCATCGCCCCAATCCTCCTCGTGTTGGTAGACGGGCGTACCCGGCTCCAGCTCATCGGGCTCCAGTCGCACCGCTCCCTGGCGGGATGACGGCGGCGTTTCGGGCTGCCAGTCGGGCGGCAGCACCACCTTGCCCTGCCGCGGGCGCGGGGTTGTCATGACAGCTTGTCTCCCAGCAGAAATTCCAGCGCCTGATCCATGCGGATATGGGCAATGGCCTGCTCCCGGCGCAGGGAGCGCGGCCGCAGTGTCACGGGGGCCAGCTGGGGGCTGGCCCAGAAGTCTGCCTCCGGCCAGCCGGCCGGCAACTCGCCCGGAAACAGGGCAACCGGCTCACCCGCCAGATCCGTTCCCTGCAGCACCGTCAGCGGCTGCCCCTGGTAGCTGACCTGGTGGAATTCGCTGGCGCGCACTGCCGCCAGGGCCAGACACTCGATGCGGATGCCCTCGAAGCGGGCCAGCCCCTGGGCCCGCTGCACCAGCTGACGCAACAGGCCCAGCAGGTTGGCGTGCTGATCCGGGGTCACATGGTCGGCCTTGGTGGCGGCAAACAGCAGCCGGTCGATACGCGGGGCAAACAGCCGTCGCCACCAGCGGCTGTTGCCGTAGCTGAAGCTTTGCATCAGCTGCGCCAGTGTCTGCTCCAGATCCTGGAAGGCGCCCTCGCCATCCTGTAGCGGCTGCAGGCAATCCACCAGCACGATCTGGCGATCGAACCAGGCAAAATGCTCCTGGTAGAAGCCGCGCACCAGATGATGCTTGTAGTGCTCGTAGCGCTCCTCCAGCATGGCATACAGGCTTTCCGCCGGCACGGGCCGGTCGGGGGGCGTCCAGACCCAGGGCACGAACTGCAGCAGGGGTGCGCCCGCATATTCACCGGGCAGCACGAAGCGCCCCGGCTGGATGAGGTGCAGCCCCAGCTGCTCCTTGCAGTCATGCAGGTAGCGGGTGTAACGGCTGGCCAGCTCGGCCACCGTCTCCTCGTCGAAGGGCTGACCGCCATCCAGCGCCGCCCCCTGGCTCAGCCAGGGCTGTGCCAGCGCCTGCAGCGCCGGGCGGGTCAACTGCTGACGCACCTGCTGGCTCCACTCGGCGTAGGAGAGTTCGAGCAACGGCAGGTCCAGCAGCCATTCGCCAGGGTAGTCGACAATATCCAGGTACAGGGTACTGGGCTCCCGGCTCAGGTGGCGCAGCAGCGGGTGGCGGGTGTGAAAACGCAGCTCGAGGCGGATCTCGCTGACGCTGCGGGTGGGATGCGGCCAGGCCGGCGGATCGCCCAGCAACGCCTCCATATTGGCTTCGTAGCGAAAGGTCGGAATATGGTGATGGCGCTGGGGCACCCGCCGCACACCCAGCAGACGTCCCGACTGCAAGACGTTCCACTGGGGCAGGCGCGCCCCCAGGCCCGCCTGCTCCAGCTGGTTGACCAGCGCCGTGATGAAGGCGGTCTTGCCACTGCGTGACAGGCCGGTGACCGCCAGGCGCACATGCCGATCCAGACTGCGATTGAGCAGGGTATGCGCCTTTTCCTGCCAGAGCTTGAGTTGTGACTTGTCGACCAGTGCCATATCCCTTGCCTTTAGAGTCGGTCAATGTCGCGTGCCAGGCGTCCCTCGTCGGAGGTGACCCATTTTTCCAACCGCTGCAGCCGCCGCTCCAGATCGGCAAGCTGCTCGGCCGATTGCGCCAGTGCCTGCTCGGGCGTCGCCCCCTGCTGCCAACCGTGCTCCTTCATCTGGGGCCGCGGCTGGGCCATATCCGCCGCCTGGGGTTTCCGGTCAAGAAACAGCCAGGCGGCCAGGTAAAGCAGCAACGTCAGGAAGCCGGCAAAGATAAGCCCGCTGATGGCCAGCAGGCGGACCAGCCACACCTCGATGCCGAAATAATCGGTCAGGCCGGCGCAGACGCCCCCCAGCTTGCCCCTGCCGGGATCGCGGTACAGGGTACGGTT
>JBFHKO010000065.1:0-12174 GCA_041595355.1 Aeromonadaceae bacterium | reverse complement strand
TTGCGCGTTTCTGCGCCGGCGGATGGGGGATGCCGAGAGGGCCCGGGAAGGCCTTACCGACCGCGTAGCGAGAAGGTACCGCGGTCGCTGACCGGAATGCTGGGCAACATGCTGCCGACATCCAGGCTGGCCTTGACCTCGTAATCGAAGCGCTCCTTGGGCTGGCGCATGATACCGGCGAGCAGCGACATGCCGCTCAGCAGGTCGGCACTCGCGTTCAGGGTGATCTCTTCCCGACCGTAGGCGGGGATCACCGGCAACTGGTTGCTGACGCCGGTCAACAGTGGGTGCCCCTCTACATTGACGCTGTAGACGATGCCCTTGAGGGGCAGGGCCACGCCGTTGGGATTGACGACCAGCAGGCCAATCTCGAACTGGGGCATCAGGCCCCGTGCCGGCAGGGCGCGAAAGGAGCTGATGTTGACCTTGGGTTTTTCCAGGCCGAATGGATTGGCGCAGGCCGCGAGCAGCAGGGTCAGCCCCAGCAGCCAAAACAGACGCAGGCGATTCATCGGTGTATTTCCTTTTGCTGAGCAGGGGCCCCAGTCTAGCCAATTCGGCGCGCGTTTTCTGCTTCTGCTGGTTGCCGTCGGCGGATCGGTGTCAGCCGACACAGGGTCCCGCACAGTGGCTAGACTGAACGGTATGGGTCGAGGTTTTTTCTGTCATACCGCACAAGGAGCACGCAGATGCAATCAGTCAAGCAGGTTTCACGCAAGACCATCGGCATGGTGTTGGCCGGAGGCAAGGGGGAGCGTCTCAGCCCGCTGACCCTGAAGAAACCCAAGCCCGGGGTGGCCTTCGGCGGCAAGTACAGGATCATCGATTTCGTATTGAGCAATTTTTTCAACTCCGGCATCAAGAATGTCTACATACTGACCCAGTACCAGGCTTATTCCCTCAACCGGCATATCCGCGATTCCTGGGCCAAATGGACCGGTCTGGATGAGTTCTTCGATGCCATTTCACCGGAAACCAGCAACGAGAGCGAAGCCTGGTTCAAGGGCACCGCCGACGCCATCACCCATTACCTGCGCTTCGTCGAGGCCTCGGATGCCGACTATGTGGCCATCTTCGGCGGCGATCACATCTACAAGATGGATCTGCGGCAGATGATCGAGTTCCATCGGCTGAATGAGGCGGATATCACCATCGCCGCGCTGGAGGTGCCGCGGGACGAGGCGCGCCGCTTCGGCGTCTTCGCGGTGGACGAGCAGGCGCGCATCGTTGCCTTCGACGAGAAGCCTGCCGACCCCATGCCCATTCCCGGGCGCGATACCTGCCTCTGCTCCATGGGCAACTACATCTTCAGCCGGGAGAAACTCATCAGCATCCTCAAGGAAGGCAAGCGCCTGTATGCCGATCTCGACTTCGGCAAACATGTCATTCCCATGATGCTGGGTCACAGCGACCGGGTGTTCGCCTACAACTTCAACGACAACCTCATTCCCGACATGCAGCCTCAGGAGGTGGGCTACTGGAAGGATGTGGGTACCCTGGACTCCTATTACGAGGCCAACATGGATCTCATTCGTGTCTCGCCCCAGCTCAACCTGTACAACTACCGCTGGCCCATTCTCACCAACCAGGGCAACTGGCCACCGGCCAAGACGGTGTTCGATGACGAGGGGCGCCGCGGCGAGAATATCGACTCCTATGTCTGTGGCGGCTGCATCACCAGCGGAGGCATAGTGCGCCGCTCCATACTGGGCCCCTGTTGCCGCATCAACAGCTACAGCCTGGTGGAGGATTGCATCCTCGGTGAAAACGTCAGGATAGGCCGGCATGCCCGCGTCCGGCGCGCCATCATCGACGATGGCATCATCATTCCTGACGAAGCGGTGATAGGTTACGACCATGACGCGGACCGGCGCCATGGCTACACGGTGACGAGCAGCGGCATAGTCGTGGTCGCCAATGGCGCGGGATGAGGGGCGGATGACGCGGCGCTGGCTCTTGCTGCTGTTGTGCCTGCCCCTGTGGGCGGAGGCCCAGACCCTGCGCTGCGGCAATGCGCTGCTCTCCCCGGGCGATCCCAGTGCCCGGCTGCTGCTCAAATGCGGCCAGCCGCTGCTGGTCGAGGATCTGACCCGCAGGCAGGAGAACCTGTTGGGTGAGTGGCAACAGGTCAAGTATGCCGAACGCTGGACCTATTACCGGGGGCCGGCGCGGTTGCTGCAGCTGGTCACCCTCGAAAATGGGCGCATCACGGCCATAGAGAACGGCCCGCGGGGGTAGCGCGGGCCACCCCCGCCCGGATACTCAGTGGCGAGACTGGCGCAGATCGCGGATCTGGCGGTTGATGGCGGCGGCCATCTGCAGGGATTGCCGGTCCGGCAGATTGTGGTAGCAGACGGCACCATTGTGAAAGTGGTAGGGCCCCTGCTGGGCGATGAAGAAGCTGCCCTTGTGAAAGCCCTTCACGTGCCGAGCTATCGGTCCTGTGTGAACGCCGCTGAATACCTTGCCCATGTGCCTTGCTGCCTGCTCCTGTTCTGAATGGCTGGCAGCATAGGCGCCGCGCATGGCGTTTTTATGGCGGCACTGTGACGGCGACATGACACACGCGGTCGATGTCCGTTTTTGTGCTCTCAAGGGCCAAAGCGTGCGCCTGCCCGCGTCGCCTCGCCGGGGTATGGGGTAGGGTACAGGGAGACTGGGAGCGGTGGCCCGAGCATGCCGGCCGCCGGTAGGCCTCGGGAGGGCAGTATGGAGCCACATCGGTTGTTGCGTTTTAAACCTCTCATCTGGCGGAATGGCTGGTTTCCCGGCCTGCGACGTCGGATGTCCCGTTATCGCCCCTGGCTGCTGGTGCTGCTGCTGGCGCTGGTGCTCTGGGTGCTGAGCTGGGATGCCAGCCTGAAGCTGATGGCGGCGGGCATCTCCATCTTCCTGTTCGGCATGTATTTCCTGGAGCAGGGGTTCGGGCAGCTGGCCTCCAGTCAGCTGAAGGATGGCCTGCGCCAGCTGACCGATCGCAGCTGGAAGTCGGTGGGCATCGGTCTTGTCTCCACGGTGCTCACCCAGTCAAGCTCCCTCATCGCCCTGCTGACCCTGTCGTTCATCTCCACGGGGTTGCTCAGTCTGCTCTCGGCCATCGGCATCCTGGCCGGCGCCAGCCTCGGCACCACCACCGGCGGCTGGATGATGGCCAGCGCCGGCCTCAAGCTGGATATCGCCAGCTATGCCATGCCGCTGCTGGTGATTGGCATGCTGCTCATCTCCATGCCGCGTTGGGGCGTGCGCGGTGGCGGCATGGTGATCTCCGGCATCGGCTTCCTGTTTCTGGGTATCGATTACATCAAGAACGGCTTCCAGATGGTGTCGCAACTGGTGGATCTGAATGCCTTCCAGCTGCCCGGGGTGCCGGGGCTGCTGGTGTACACCCTGCTGGGGCTGGTGATCACCCTGGCCATGCAATCGAGTCACGCCAGCCTGCTGCTGGCCCTGGCGGCCCTCAATGCTGGCCAGCTCAGCTACGACAATGGTCTGGCGCTGGTGATTGGCATCAATGTCGGCGCCACGGCCCCGGTACTGCTGGGGGCATTGCATGCCGCCCAGGATGGCAAACGGCTGGCACTGCTGGACCTGGGCTTCAAGCTGGTCACGGCGCTGGTCTGCCTGCTGCTGTTTATTCCCCTGCGGCAACTCAACGAGGGACTGGCGCAGCTGCTGGGCATGGCGGCAGACAACCTGCCACTGCGCATCGCCCTGTTTCATACCCTGTTCAACCTGCTGGCCATCGCCTGGCTGTTGCCGGTGAGCCAGCAGGCGGCGCATCTGCTGACCCGGTGGCTGCCTGATCCCGTGGTGCCGGACAACAGTGTGCATGCGCTCTATCTGGACAAGGTGGCGGCAGCGCATCCGGCGGCGGCGGAGCAGGCGTTGCTGCGCGAATTGCTGCACCTGTTCCATCAGCAACAGCGCCTGACGGCGGACGGCATGCTTGGCATCAGTTGCAACGACATGCTGGGTACCGCTTCGCCCGAGAGTCTGACCCTCGGGCGTCCGCGGGAGCTGGCCTCGGTGCCGTTGCTCTATCTCCAGCGGGTCAAACAGTTGTACGGCGAGATCCTCACCTTTGCCGCCATCTGCAAGTCGGGCATGAGTGAAAGCCAGTCGGCGCGTATAGACGCACTGCTGACTGCGGGGCGCGCGCTCATCGAAGTCTGTCGCCTGGAACGCGGCCTGCAGGCCAATCTCATCAGCGCGCTGGCGGGCGAGCAGCCGGCGTTGCAGGCCAAGTACCGGGCCTTGCAGTTGCGGTTGCTGATCCTGAACCGGGAGCTGCGCCAGCTGCTGGTACTCGAGGAGCCGGCGCGCGTTGGCGAGTTGCTGGCCCTGGAGGAGCAGCGGGTATTGCTGGATGGCCGGCGGGATCGGGAAGATATCGAATTGCTGATCCAGGGGCAGAAGCTGAAGCCGTTGCAGGCCGCCACCCTGATGAATGATTGCCAGACGGTGCGGCGCGTTCAGCGCCAGCTGCTCAAGGCCTGCCAGTTGATGTTCGTCAGTTTTGACGTGCGCGATCTGTTGCCGGACATGCTGACGGAGGCGCTCTATTGTCAGTTGCCGCCGCGCACGGTTGAGCCGGTGTCGTCCCATCCGACGGTGGAGGTCGAGGCACCGGCGGCCGAGCCTGCGGGCATGACGGCCATGGTGGCGGCGGCGGAAGGAGTCTCCAGCTTGCCCTCCCGGGAGCCGCCGGACGAGGGCTCCGGGGCCAGCCAGGCCACCTGAACGTGAACACAAGGAGCCAATATGGCCAGTGACGAGCTTGTGCAGGTGGTGGACGCACACAACAGGCCGCTGCGCATCGTGCCGCGCTGGCAGGTGCGGCGCGACAATCTGCCCCACAGGGCCACCTATATCGTCATCGAGGATGCGGCGGGGTCTATCTATGTGCAGCGTCGTACCCAGAGTAAGGATTATTGTCCGGGAAAACTGGATGCCTGCTGCGGCGGTGTGGTGCTGGCCGGTGAGGCATATCTGCCTTCGGCGTACCGGGAGCTGGCCGAGGAGATGGGCATCGAGGGGGTGGTGCTGAATGAACATGGGACCTTCTTCTGGGGCGATGACGATTGTCAGGTGTGGGGCGCCTTGTTCAGTTGCCGCTATGAGGGGCCGCTGCGGCTGCAGGCCGAGGAGGTGGAGTCTGTCGAGCGCATGACGGTGGTCGAGATCCTGGCCCGGGGCGCGGAATTCACCCCCGACTCCCTGGCGGGCATCCGGCACTGGTGTCACCGGAGCGGCCGTGCCGGGGGCTGAAAAAAACGCCTCCCGGGCCGAGGCTCCGGGAGGCGTTTGTCGTTAGCAGGCGTTGTCGTTATCGGGAAAGGTGCCGGCTTGCCGGCCAGTTTCCTGCTCAGGGCTGGAGGCGCATCAGGCCGTTGCTGAAGCGCTCGCTGGCCACCTGATACCAGGCCACGGCCTCATCCTGCAGCTGTTTCACCGCGGCGGCCGACAGTGGCTTGCCCTTCAGCGGCCGGGTTTCGGGGGCCTTTTGTGGCATCAGTACCGTCAGCTGCTCGTCCTTCAGGTAGCCCAGCCCCTGATAGGTGGCGATGAAGGCGCGCTGTGGCCCGGTGGGCGTGGCGAACACATCCACCCCCATGAACTGGGACTCGTAGCTGAAGTTCAACATGCCAAGCAGGGTCGGGGCTATGTCTATCTGGCTCATCAGTCGATCCACCTTCTGGGCCGGGACATGCTCCGGCGACCAGATGATGAGCGGAATATGATAGCGCTCCACCGGCAGATCCGTCTTGCCGGCGCTGGAGGCGCAGTGATCGGCCACGATGACGAACAGCGTATCCTTGAACCAGGCATGCTGGCGCGCCTGACGGATGAAGTCGCCGATGGCCCAGTCGCTGTACTTCACGGCCCCCTCGCGGCCGCTGCCGGAGGGAATGTCGATGCGGTTCTCGGGATAGGTGTAGGGCCTGTGGTTGCTGGTGGTCATCACATGGGCGAAGAAGGGAGCGCCACTTTGCTGCATCCGATCCAGGTTGCGCAGGGTCATGGCAAACAGATCCTCATCGGCCACGCCCCAGATGTTCTCCTGGGTGATCTGATCGTTGCTGAGGGTCAGGCGGTCGATCACTTCGTAGCCATTGCCGCCGAAGAAGGCGTTCATGTTGTCAAAGGTGCCATAGCCGCCGTACAGATAGCGGGAGTGGTAGCCCTTGGCGTTGAAGACGCTGGCCAGGCTGAACAGCCCGCCATTGTTTGGCCGGCGGACGATGGACTGACCGGGGCTGGGCGGTACCGACAGCGACAGCGCCTCCAGGCCCCGCACCGTGCGGTTACCGGTGGCATACAGCTGGGTGAACAGCATGCCTTCATTGGCCAGCTGGTCGAGGTGGGGGGTCAGGCCCCTGGGCGTGCCCAGTCCCAGGCTGTCCATGTATTCGCCGGAGAGGCTTTCGACGGAAATAAGCACCACGTTCAGGCGCTTCTCCGCTCCGCTGTGGCGGATCTGGCGGCGGACATCCAGGGGCGCATTGTCCTCGAAATGGGCGTCAGGGGTGGCCAGCTGGGCGCGCACCAGCTCGGTGGCCGTTTGGGTGGGCAGGCTGACATAGAACTGCTTGTAGTCCAGCTCGTTGTGACGAAAGGAAAAAAAGAGGCTGTACAGGCCGCTGCCGGCCAGCTCGTTGGCGTAGCGGTTGTCGCGCTGGTTTTTCATCTGGCCATTCAGCCCGGCGCTGACCAGAATGACCAGCAGGCTGAGCGCACCCAGCACCGGCAGGCGACGCAAGGCGCCCAACCAGGCGGGCTGGGGCAGGCGCAGGCTGAGCCAGGTGAGCAGCGCGGCCGCCAGGGCACACAGCGACAGCCAGCTGGCCAGCGGGTAGGACTCGCGGATGTTGCCTATCACCTCGTGGGTGTAGACCAGGTAATCCACGGCAATGAAGTTGAAGCGGCTTTCGAACTCCTCCCAGAACACCCATTCGCTGGCACAGAGCACCAGCATGGCGGCCAGGCTGATGATCCGCATCAGCAGGCCGGCGCCGCGCCACAGCGGTGAACTCAGCCAGCGCTGGGGAAACAGGCTCAGCCACAGGGCGACCGGCAGGGCGATGTAGCTGAAGCTGGCCAGGTCGTAAAGCAGGCCGACCGGATAGGCATACAGCAGATCGAGCAGCGACAGTCGGGTGCTGCCGAGGGCCATCAGGGTCAACCCCAGACGACTGATCAGGCTGAGAGCCAGGAAGGCGGTCGTCATCCAGAACAGGAACTGGAAGCGGGCCGGGGTCTTGGGGAAACTGAGTGTCATGCGAGCGTTACTCTCCAACGGCAAAATAGAGGGGTGTCCATACGGGTCGCCAGCATGCTAGCGCGCCACTATTAAGGCAACCTTAACGGCGGCGGCGTGCTTGCCGGGGGTGCGAGTTGCGAGCGGGTTAACACTTTTCCCGCTGCGGGGGCGGGCTCAAGCTGACTGGCAGGGGCCCGTCGGGGCGTAGCATACCCGAAGCGGCCCCTTGCGTATGTTTTTTAATCGGTCACGGTGGTCAGTCTAGCGACGCCCCGAACCGCCCAGCAGGCCGCCGAGCTGGCTGCCCGGGGTGCGCACGATCTGCTTGGCCAGCAGGTACACCGGCTGCTCACCCTTGCCAATCCGTATCTTCCTCACACTGGCTCTCCCGTCGTTCATTCCTTCTCATTGTGGTCCCTGTGGCGTGCCCGCCGCGGGTCTCACGGCGCGGCGGTGGGAGTTAAAAGAGGAACAATGGCCCAATAGCGGCTGCCGAAGCGAGGTGACAAACCGGATTTGGCCGTGCTGAGGCGGCGCCGGGCGTTGTTTCCGCCATAAAAGAGGAATAGAAATTGGTGGAAGTGGACAGTTTTTGATTGCATGAATTTAGACCATTATTTCCTCGACGGCAGGCTTCGGTGGCAAAGCTGGCCCAGCAAAAAACCATACACATCCTGGTTTCGAAATGATGGATATTTCGAGCCAAATTCAGAGTCAATGAGTGACCGGTCAAATAAATCTCGGAATCGAGAGGGTTGTTTGCGCTGTGAATACATAAATAGGTTTATTGCTGATAGCCCTGTGCATTAGATCGATTGACCATGCTGACCTTTATCAGATTTATTAATTGGAGTTGAAGTGATGACCAGACAGCTAAATAAAGACACCACTATCTGCATGTCGCTTGCGGCCAGACCCAGCAATTTTGGCACACGGTTCCATAACTTCTTATACGATGCCCTGGAACTCGATTATCTCTACAAGGCGTTCACCACTACCGATTTGGCGGCGGCGATTGGCGGCGTTCGTGGGCTGGGTATTCGTGGCTGCGCCATTTCCATGCCCTTCAAGGAAGCATGCATTCCCCTGATTGACGAGCTGGATCCGTCGGCAAAGGCGATCAATTCAGTGAACACCATAGTCAACACCAATGGTCATTTAAAAGCCTACAACACCGACTATATCGCCATTGCCAAGTTGCTGGCGAAATATCGGGTGCCCACCGATAGCGTCTTTGCACTGAAAGGCAGTGGCGGCATGGCCAAGGCGGTGGCTTGTGCCCTGCGGGATGCGGGTTTCAAGAAAGGGTACGTCATTGCCATAGACGAAGCGTCGGGTAAAAAGCTGGCAGCCCTGTGCGGTTATGAATGGCGCCTGGACATGGACGGCGTGCAGGCGGACGTGCTTATCAATGCCACGCCACTCGGCATGAGCGGGGGGCCGGATGCCGACGCGCTGGCCTTCTCTGAATCAGAGGTCGATGCGGCAAGCGTCATATTCGATGTGGTGGCCATGCCGGCCGTCACGCCACTCATCCGCTATGCCAAGACAAAAGAGAAAATGGTCATTACCGGCTCGGAAGTCTTTGCCATACAGGCGGTCGAACAGTTCGTCCTTTACACCGGCGTCAGGCCCAGTGATGAACTGTTCCAGCAGGCGGCAACGTATTCACGTGCCTAATCATCAGCGGCCGAGGCAGTTCCAATAATGGCCATCGCCGCAGTGGCGGCAGCTACCGCTGAATAAATCCAAGTGAAACCAAAGGGGTTCCCCATGAGCAAACGTATCGTTGCCATTACCGCCTGTCCAACAGGCGTCGCCCATACTTTCATGGCTGCCGAAGCACTGAACGTGGAGGCAAAAAAGCGAGGTTTCTGGATCAAGGTCGAAACCCGTGGCTCTGTCGGTGCCAAAAATGCGCTGACCGAGGATGAGATAGCGCAGGCCGATTTGGTTATCATCGCGGCCGATATCGAACTGGATCTCTCCCGCTTCACGGGGAAAACGCTGTACAAGACCAGCACGGGCGCGGCGCTGAAAAAGACGGCGCGGGAACTGGATCTGGCGTTGGCATCCGGGAACGTCTTCAAGGGAAGTGCCTCCGCGTCTCATGCAGGCAAGGCCGAACTGCCAGGTGCCTACAAGCACCTGATGACCGGGGTATCCCACATGTTGCCGCTGGTGGTGGCGGGGGGCCTCTGTATCGCGCTCTCCTTCGTCTTCGGTATCGAGGCGTTCAAGGAGCAGGGTACCCTGGCTGCGGCGCTGATGAAGATAGGTGGCGCCTCGGCGTTTGCCCTGATGGTGCCGGTGCTGGCCGGTTACATCGCCTTCTCCATCGCTGACCGTCCGGGTCTGGCGCCGGGGTTGATTGGCGGCATGCTGGCCAGCTCCCTGGGCGCCGGTTTTCTCGGGGGCATAGTGGCCGGTTTCCTGGCCGGTTACAGCGCCCGCTGGGTGGCGGAAAAGGTGACGCTGCCGCAAGCCATGGAGGCACTGAAACCCATCCTCATCATCCCGCTGCTCTCCTCCCTGATCACCGGTCTGGTCATGATCTACATAGTGGGGGGCCCGGTAGCTGCCGCCATGACCGGCCTGACCAGCTTCCTGCAGAACATGGGCTCTGCCAACGCCGTGTTGCTGGGCGTGTTGCTGGGGGCGATGCAGTGCTTCGATCTGGGTGGTCCGGTCAACAAGGCGGCCTATACCTTTGGCGTGGGCTTGCTGGCGTCCCAATCCTATCTGCCCATGGCTGCCATCATGGCTGCCGGTATGGTGCCGGCTCTGGGGATGGGGGTGGCCACCTATGTGGCCCGCAACAAGTTCACCGAAGCCGAGTTTGAAGCAGGCAAGGCCTCTTTCATTCTGGGGCTGTGCTTCATCTCCGAAGGCGCCATTCCCTTTGCCGCACGGGATCCCATGCGCGTCATTCCCTCCACCATGGCCGGCGGCGCCCTGGCGGGTGGACTGTCCATGTTGTTCGGCTGCACTCTGATGGCTCCCCACGGTGGTCTGTTCGTGCTGGCCATCCCCAACGCGGTCGGTCATGTAGCGATGTACCTGGTTGCCATCGCGGCGGGTACGGCCCTCACCGGACTGATGTATGCGGTCCTGAAGCCGGGCATGGAAGTTCAGCAAGCCTGATGTGTTTATCACCCGTGGAGAGGTTTTCTCCATCCTGGTGAGTGTGCCCCCCGGCCGAACAGGCCGGGGTTTTTTATGGGTCGGCGCTGCCATCATCCGGGGGCGGGTCATCCCCGAATACTGGCGGCGGCAGTCACATGGCGCACCCGAAGGCAATCCGCATGCTGCGGGTTGTGGCGCTTGCCGGCCTGCTGGCCATGCTTTAATTTAATGAAACGCACCGTTGCCAGCCACACACAACCTTGGTTCCTCCTTTATGTCCGGACGTCGCCTCGAACAACAATATCGCAAGTTGCTGCTGCAGTTTGGCTGTGAACCACTGAGCATCACCCTGCAGGAATTGGCGGATCAGCTCTGCTGTACCAAACGGCATATGCGCAATGTGCTGGTGCAGATGCAGGCGTCGGGCTGGCTCAGATGGCAAGCCGAGCCCGGTCGCGGCCACCGCTCCCGCCTGCAACTGCTGCGCAATGAACAGCAGTTGTTGAGCGACAAGGCCGAGCGGTTGCTGGAGGCGGGCAGTTTTGGCGAAGCCATCCATTTGCTCGGGCAGGAAAAACAGCTGATTGCGCCCTTGCTGCGGGCAAAGTTGGGGTTCAGCACGCGCACCGAGCAGCAGCTGTTGCGGGTGCCCTATTACCGCCCCATGTTGAATCTCGATCCGGCCACGCCCCTGCGCCGCTCGGAAGTGCATCTGGTCCGGTATATCTTCAATGGTCTCACCCGCATCAATGAGGAGAGCGGGGCCGTGGAAGGGGATTTGGCCCACCATTGGCGCAGGCAGGCTCCCCTGAGCTGGCGATTTTTCCTGCGCCCTGGGGTGCTGTTTCATGACGGGCGGGAACTGCGCATGGCGGATGTCGTGGCCTCGCTGACGCGCAGTGCGCAATGGCCGCTTTTCTCGCATATCCGGCAGGTCCGTGAAGCCGGTCCCTTGAGCGTCGTCATCGAGCTGGCCGAGCCGGATCCACGCCTGCCGCTGCTGCTCGCCGACAATGCGGCCATGATAGTGCCTGCCGATCACGGTGCCCGGGCCGATTTTGCCTCCTGCCCGGTTGGCACGGGTCCCTATCGGGTGGCAGAAAATGATGCCTGGCATTTGCGCCTGACCGCCTTCGATGGCTATTTCGGTTTCCGCGGATTACTGGATGAACTCGAGGTGTTGATGTGGCCGGATCTGAGCGCTTCACAGCCGGCGGCGGAACGACCGGCCGGCACGCCGGCAGGTTCCTCCGTTCAGCGTGAGCCGGCGGCCAGGCGCGGGCAGCCAGGGCATGCGCAGACGCCGGGGCGGGCCTTTTCCAATGCCACTGCGACCTGGCTCAGTTCCAGCCTCAGTGATGCCGATTATGCCTCGGGCCTTGCGGCCGGGCTCAGTGGCGCCCCCTCGGATCGCTCCGGCGAGATGTTTCTCGAGCAGGGGGGGTATTTTCTGCTCTGTGATAGCCGCGCGCCGTTCTGGGGCCGTATCGAGCAGCGCCGCTGGCTGCAGGAAACACTGGACCCCTATCGACTGGCGCAGCAGTTGATTGCGCCCATCCGCCATTTCTGGGTGCCGGCGGGCAGCCTGTTGCCAACCTGGCTTCATTGCATGAGCGCCTGTGAGGCGGTCTCGCCGTTTGCCGCCGAGCCGGCATCAGCCACAGCGCCCGGGAAGCCGCTACTGCGGCTGGGCTATTATGAGCAGCATCCTGAATATCCCATGCTGGCCCGGGCGATGGCGCAGGCGCTGGCGGCCCAGGGTGTCGAGCTGGAGCTGGTGGAGATGG
>JBFHKO010000064.1:0-12175 GCA_041595355.1 Aeromonadaceae bacterium | reverse complement strand
GGCATGCAATGGGTGCTGAACCGGTTCTGATCCGGGCGCCATTTTCGGGTACACTGCGGCGGATTTTGTTGAAGGATGAACCTAGGGATGACAGACCCAACCACCCATTTCGGTTACAAGACCATCGCTGCCGATGAGAAGGAGCAGCTGGTGGCCGGCGTGTTCCACTCGGTGGCCGCCAAATACGATCTGATGAACGACCTGATGTCCTTTGGCATCCACCGGTTGTGGAAGCGTTTTGCCATCGACTGTTCCGGCGCGCGGGCCGGACAGAAGGTGCTGGATCTGGCCGGCGGCACCGGCGATCTGTGCGCGCGTCTCTCCCGCATCGTCGGCGATGGCGGTGAGGTGGTACTGGCGGATATCAATGACTCCATGCTGAAAGTCGGCCGTGACAAGCTGCGCAACATGGGGTTGGTAAACAACATATCCTATGTTCAGGCCAACGCCGAGGCGCTGCCCTTTCCTGACCACCACTTCGACCTGGTGACCATCGGCTTCGGGCTGCGCAATGTCACCGACAAGGAGAAGGCGCTGGCCTCCATGTTCCGGGTGCTCAAACCGGGCGGCCGCTTGCTGGTGCTGGAGTTCTCCACACCGGTGAACGCCCTGATGGGCAAGCTGTATGATCTCTATTCGTTCAACATACTGCCGAAACTGGGTCGGCTGGTGACGGAAGACAGCGACAGTTATCAGTACCTTGCCGAGTCCATCCGCATGCACCCGGATCAGGATACCCTCAAGGGCATGATGGAGAGCGTCGGCTTCGAGGACGTCACCTATTACAACCTGACCCAGGGCGTCGTCGCCCTGCACCGCGGCTTCAAGTTCTAGCCATTTGCCGGCAGGCCGGACACAGGAGAACCCCATGCAAGCTGACGCAATGCCGCTGGATACCCTGCTCGCGGCTCTGCTCGAGACCGGCCTCAACCGCATTCTGGCCCTGGATCCGACCAGCAACGCTCGCCGCCAGAGCCTGAACGGCAAGGTGCTGCGACTGGAACTGCGCCAACTCAAGCCCCTGTGGCTGCTCTTCTCGCGCCAGCAGGTGGATATCCTGAGCCGCTACACCGGCCAGCCGGATGCCAGCCTGAGCCTCTCCCTGAGCGGCCTGGATCTGCTGCGCAAACCGGAACGCCTCAGCCAGTATATCCGCGAGGAACGCCTGGATCTGCAGGGCGATCCGGCGCTGTTCCATGCCTTCAGCAACCTGCTGGGCCAGCTGGAAATCGACTGGGAGGAGCAGCTGTCCCGGTATCTCGGCGATGTGCTGGCCCACAGCCTGTGCCAGGGGCTGCGCCAGCTGCAGCAGCAGGCCGATCGGCAACTACAGCTGACGCGCCGGGATCTGGCCGACTACCTGACCGAAGAACTCCGCCTGGCCCCCGGCCCGCTGGAAGTCGCCCACTTCTGCGATGAGGTCGACGCCGTCGCCCAGCGGCTGGAGCAGACCGCCCTGCGCATCGAACGTCTGAGCCAACGGAGGCCCGCATGAGGCCACGCGAATTTCGGCGCCTCTACCAGATAGGCCGGGTCCTGCTGCAGCAAGGGCTTGATGAGCTGGTCCCCCGCGCCTGGCTGCCCTGGCCGGTGCGGCTGGCGCGCCGCAGCCTGTTCTGGCTGCATAACCGCCACCCCCAGGCCTCCCGCGGCGCGCGCCTGCGCCGCGCGCTGGAGCAGTTGGGGCCGGTGTTCGTCAAGTTCGGCCAGATGCTCTCCACCCGCCGCGATCTGCTGCCCCCCGATCTGGCCAACGAACTGGCACTGCTGCAGGATAGCGTGCCCGCCTTTGACGGTGAGCTGGCCCGCCGGCAAATTGAAGCCAGCCTCAAACAGCCGATAGCGGCGCTGTTCGACGACTTTGATGTCACCCCCCTGGCATCGGCCTCGGTGGCCCAGGTACACACCGCCCGCCTGAAGGATGGCGGCCAGGAGGTGGTCATCAAGGTGATCCGCCCCGATATCCAGCCGGTGATCGACGCCGACATCCGGCTGCTGCAGGCCCTGGCGCGCCTGTTCACCCGGCTGCTGCCGGACAACCGCCTGCGACCGGTGGAGGTGGTGGAAGAGTACCGCAAGACCCTGCAGGGGGAGCTGAACCTGCTGCAAGAAGCCGCCAACGCCATGCAGCTGCGCCGCAATTTCGACGGCTCCCACATGCTCTACGTGCCCCTGGTCTACACCGATCTTTGCCGGGAGAACGTGCTGGTGATGGAGCGCATCTACGGCATTCCCGTCTCCGATGTGGCCGCCCTCGAGGCCAATGGCACCAACATGAAGCTGCTGGCCGAACGCGGCGTCGAGGTCTTCTTCACCCAGGTGTTCCGCGACAGCGTCTTTCATGCCGACATGCACCCCGGCAATGTCTTCGTCTCCTACCGGCACCCCCAGGATCCCCAGTGGATTGGCATCGACTACGGCATCGTCGGCACCCTCAACCGGGAGGACAAGCGCTATCTGGCGGAGAATTTCCTCGCCTTCTTCAACCGCGATTACCGCAAGGTGGCCGAACTGCATGTGGAGTCCGGATGGGTGCCTCCCGATACCAAGGTCGAGGAGTTCGAGTCGGCCATCCGCACCGTATTGGAGCCCATCTTCGCCAAGCCGCTGGCGGAGATCTCGTTTGGCCAGGTACTGCTCAATCTGTTCAACACCGCCCGCCGCTTCAACATGCAGGTGCAACCCCAGCTGGTATTACTGCAGAAGACGCTGCTGTATGTGGAGGGGCTGGGGCGCCAGCTCTACCCGCAGCTGGACCTGTGGCAAACCGCCAAACCCTATCTGGAACAGTGGATGCGCCAGCAGATCGGCCCCCAGGCCGCCTGGCGCGCCATCCAGGAGCGCGCTCCCTTCTGGGCGGAGAAGCTGCCGCAACTGCCCGACCTGCTCTTCGAGGCGCTGACCCTGGCCCAGCGCCAGCAGCGGCAGCTGGATCGCCTCTACGGCCAGTTCCGGCACCATAATCAGCATCAGGGGCAGTCGCGCTTCCTGCTCGGCATGGGCGCCTCGCTGCTGCTGGCCAGTGCCCTGCTGCTGAATACGACTTTTCAGCCCTGGGCCTTCTGGGGCATAGTGGGAGCCTCGGCTTGCTGGCTGCTCGGCTGGTGGAAAACCCGGGCGCGCCCCTGAGGCCCGCCCCGCCCGGCGCCAGACCGCCCCCCTTTCTGGATGAGGACTCAAAATGAACTTTGGCATCACTGAACTGCTGCTCATCGCCCTGATCGTCTTCCTGCTGTTCGGCACCAAGAAGCTGCGCGGCATGGGAGGCGATATCGGCTCCGCCATCCGCGATTTCAAGAAGGCCATGAAGCATGAGGATGACGACAAGACCCCGCCCTCGCCTCCGGCCAACGACATAGAGCCGGAAAAGCTGCATCAGCGCTCGGCAGAAGAGCAGGAAAAAAACCGCCACCAAAGCAAGAACCGGGATCAGAGCTGAGCCATGTTCGATATCGGCTTCTGGGAACTGGTGCTCTGTGCGGTGATCGCCCTGCTGGTGCTCGGTCCCGAGCGCCTGCCGGGGGCAGTCCGCAGCCTGGCTCGCTGGGTCCGCGCGGTGCGCGCCACCGTCAATGCAGTCAAGAACGAGCTCAGCCAGGAACTGCAACTGGATGAGCTGCAAAAGGAGTTCGACGCCGAGAAGCTCCACGACGATCTGCACCAGGCCGAGCAGCAGGCGATGCAGGCGCTGACACCGCGCCAGCAGGCTTCGCTGAACCAGCTGCAACAGGCGGCGGCCGAAGTGCAGCGTCCCTATGCCGACGCGCCGGCCACAGAGCCGACTACTGCCGCTGCCACCACGCCGAGCCGCCCCAGCAAGCCGGCCACGCCCCCCGTCGACACGCCGGACTGAGCCCATGACCGACTCCCAACAGCCCCTGATCCAGCACCTTATCGAGCTGCGCAGCCGCCTGCTGCGCGCCCTCACCGTCGTGGGGGGGGTGTTCCTGGCCCTGTTCTATTTTGCCAACGATATCTACCACTTCGTGGCCCGCCCGCTGCTGAACAGCCTGCCCAGCGGCGCCAGCATGATCGCCACCGATGTGGCTACCCCCTTCTTCATCCCCATGAAGTTGACGCTGTTCGTCGCCCTGCTGCTGGCCATTCCCTATGTCCTCTACCAGCTGTGGGCCTTCATCGCGCCGGGGCTCTACCGTCACGAACGCCGCCTGGTGCTGCCGCTGGTGGTCTCCAGCGCCCTGCTGTTCTACGCCGGCATGGCCTTCGCCTATTTCGCCGTCTTCCCGGTGATCTTCGGCTTCTTCAGCGCCACGGCCCCGGAAGGGGTCATGGTCGCCACCGACATCGCCAACTACCTGGACTTCGTACTGGCGCTCTTCTTTGCCTTCGGGCTGGCCTTCGAGATACCGGTGGCGGTGGTGCTGCTCTGCTGGAGCGGCGTGACCACCCCAGAGAGCCTGGCGGCCAAGCGCCCCTATTTCGTGGTCATCGCCTTCGTGGTCGGCATGCTGCTGACCCCGCCCGACGTGCTCTCCCAGACCATGCTGGCGCTGCCGGTCTGCCTGCTGTTCGAGGCCGGCATACAGCTCGGCCGCCTCTACAGCCGCGCCAAGCGTGACGACGGCGCCGGTTCCCGCTCATGATCGACATCGCCCTGAACCTGGGCAGCACCCAGTTTGATGCCGATCGCGAGGCGGTGATCGCCCGCGCCCGCGAGGCCGGAGTCGAGGCGCTGATCCTGACCGGTACCAGCGAGGAGGAGAGCACCCGGGCCGCTGCCCTGGCGGCGGCCTATCCCGGCTACTGCTTCAGCACCGCCGGCATACACCCCCACGACGCCAAGGAGATGCACGCCGACAGCCTGCCCGCCCTGCGCCGCCTGGCGAGCCTGCCCCAGGTGGTGGCCATCGGCGAATGCGGTCTGGATTTCAATCGCGACTTCTCGCCCCGCCCGCAGCAGGAGGCCGCCTTCGAGGCCCAGCTGGCCCTGGCAGCCGAGCTGCAGCGGCCTGTGCTCATGCACTGCCGCGATGCCCATGCCCGCTTTGCCGCCATACTGCGCCCCTGGCGCGACCGCCTGGCGGGTGCCGTGCTGCACTGTTTCACCGGCAACGAGGCCGAGCTGCGGGAGTGTCTGGCGCTGGATCTGCACATCGGCATCACCGGCTGGGTCTGTGACGAGCGCCGCGGTGAGGCGCTGCGCCGCCTGGTGCCCCTCATTCCCGCCGGCCGCCTGCTGCTGGAAACGGACGCGCCCTACCTGATCCCCCGGGATCTCAGCCCCAAACCCAAATCCCGGCGCAACGAACCGGCCTACCTGCCCCATATCGCCGCCAGCGTGGCTGCCCTGCGCGGTGAATCCCTGGCAGCGCTGCTGACCCACAGCAGCACCGCCGCCCGCGCCCTGTTCCGACTCGACGAGGTAACCCATGACCCAGTTCATCCACAGCCCCTTTCCGGCTCGCCGTCCGCGCCGCCTGCGCAAGCATGAGTTCAGCCGCCGGCTGGTGCGTGAACACCGCCTCGGCGTCGAGGATCTCATCTACCCGCTCTTCGTGCTGGAGGGAAAAAACCGCCGCGAGCCGGTGGCCAGCATGCCCGGCATCGAACGACTGTCGCTGGATCTGCTGCTGGAGGAGGCCCGGGAACTGGTCAGGCTGGGCATTCCGGCCATCGCCCTGTTTCCGGTGATCGATGCCCGCCACAAGAGCCTGGATGCCGCGGCGGCCTGGGATCCTGACGGTCTGGTACCGCGCGCGGTGCGTGCCCTCAAGGCGGCCTGCCCAACGCTCGGGATCATCACCGACGTGGCCCTGGATCCCTACACCAGTCACGGCCAGGATGGCCTCATCGATGCCGGAGGCTATGTGCAAAACGAGCTCACCACGGCCGCGCTCATCCGCCAGGCCCTGTGCCACGCTGCGGCCGGTGCCGACGTGGTGGCCCCCTCGGACATGATGGATGGCCGTATCGGCGCCATCCGCTCGGCGCTGGAGGAAAACGGCTTCGTCCACACCCAGATCATGGCCTACTCGGCCAAGTACGCCTCCCACTACTATGGCCCCTTCCGCGACGCGGTGGGCTCGGCGGCCAATCTCGGCACGAGCAGCAAGGAGACCTATCAGATGGATCCGGGCAACGGCGACGAGGCACTGCATGAGGTGGGCATGGATATCGCCGAGGGGGCCGACATGGTGATGGTCAAGCCGGGCATGCCCTATCTGGATGTGGTACGGCGGGTGAAGGACAACTTCGGCGTGCCCACCTTTGCCTACCAGGTGAGCGGCGAGTATGCCATGCACATGGCCGCCATCCAGAATGGCTGGCTGAAGGAGCGGGAGTGCATCCTGGAGTCGCTGCTCTGCTTCAAGCGGGCCGGCGCCGACGGCATCCTCACCTACTTCGCCAAGCGGGTAGCCCAGTGGCTGAAGGAGAGCCGCTGAGCCCTCAGCACTCTTCGCCGGTGCGCTCGCAGATGCGGGTCGGCCAGCCCATCTCGCTCTGACGGCGCGCTTCCTGCTGCAACTCGGAGGCGCGCAGGTAGTGCTCCTGCTGCCATCCCTGCTTGAGCCACAGGGTCAGGGCATCACCCTCGACCTCCAGCCGGAACGACGGCACCGTGCCCTCGGTACGCCGCATGCACAGTATGATGGCCAGCCGCAGCAGGCGCGCCAGCCGGCAGGCCTGGGGGGTGGAAACCGCATTCTGCTTCTCCAGCACCGCCAGCTTGAACTCGTCCCGCTGGTTGAACAGCAATGCCGACAGCAGCTGGCGCTGCGAGGGCGTGAAACCCGGCAGGTCGATGTTGTCGATGATGTAGGCCGCATGCTGGGGCGCCTTCTTGTACTCGATGCACAGCCCCAGCTCATAGAGCATGGCGGCCCAGCGCAGCATGGGCCGCCCATACTGTTCGCTGAGATGCCAGTCCCGCTGCACCTGCACAAAGGCGGCCAGCGCCACATTCCGCACCCGTTCGGCCTGGCCCCGATCCAGCTGATAACGGCTCATCAGGCTGTCGGCAGTGCGCTCGCGCGCATCGCAGCCCCGGCGCCGCCCTATCATGCTGTAGATGAGCCCCTCGCGCAGGGCACCGCCGGCCAGGGTCATGTGATCCACCTTCAGGGTCTCGAAGATGGCGATGAGGATGGCGAGGCCGGAGGGGAAGACCGACAGCCGCTCCGGCGCCAGCCCCTGCAGCGCCAGGGTATCCAGCCGGCCGCAGGCGATGGCCTGTGCCTTGAGCTCGAGCAGCTTGCCGAGGGTGACCCGCTCGCTGCGGCCCTGGGCAATCATGATCTCCTGCAGCGCCTGGACGGTACCCGAGGCACCGACGCAGGTTTCCCAGCCCAGAGCCACGTACTCCTGCTGCACCCGGGCAAGCACCGCCTTGGCGCCATCGATGGCGGCCGCGAAATGGGCCTCGCTCAGCTGACCATCGGCAAAGTAGCGCCGCAGCCAGGTGACGCAGCCCATGTGCAGGCTGTTGAGCAGCTTGGCATCGCTCTGTTCGCCAATCACCAGCTCGGTGCTGGCCCCGCCGATATCGATGACCAGCCGATGCCCTTCGCCACTGGAGGTCCAGGAGACCCCCTGATAGATGGTGCGCGCCTCCTCTTCGCCGGAGATCACCTCGATGCGATGTCCCAGCATTCGCTCGGCCGGGCCGAGAAACTCGCCGACATTGGTGGCCAGCCGCAGGGTGGCGGTGCCGACCACCAGGATGTTTTCCTTGGGCACATCCTGCAGCTGCTCGGCGAACAGACGCAGGCAGTCCCAGCCCCGGGCCATCGCTTCCTGGCTCAGGCGGTTATCGGCATCCAGACCGGCGGCCAGCCGCACCTTGCGCTTGACCTTGGCCACGGTGCGGATGGCGCCGGCCACCTCGCGCACCACCAGCATGTGAAAACTGTTGGAGCCGAGATCGATGGCGGCATACAGAGGCGACTCGTTCACTGTCCGGGTTCCTGTCAGGCGCTGCGCGGACCGCGACGACGGGGGGTGGGCTGGCGATCCCGCAGGTTGCGATTCACCGCCACCCGGTGGCGCTGTATTTTCTTGGGCGGCCGGACATCGTCCAGCAGGGCACTGCGATCATACTTGCTCACCGGCACCGGGTGACGCACATACGCCTCGATGGCCGGCAGGTTGAAGGCGTAATCCTCGCAGGCGAAGCTGATGGAGTGGCCGCTCTTGCCGGCCCGGCCGGTACGGCCGATGCGGTGCACGTAGTCTTCGGCGTCATCCGGCAGATCGTAGTTGAAGACATGGGTCACATCCGGGATGTGCAGGCCGCGGGCGGCCACGTCGGTGGCCACCAGGATATCCAGGGTCCCGGTGGTGAACTCCTCCAGGATCTTCATGCGCTTCTTCTGGGGCACGTCACCGGTCAGCAGGCCGACCCGGTGGCCATCGGCCTCCAGCCAGGCATGCACATCCTCGCAGCTGTGCTTGGTGTTGGCGAAGACGATGGCCTTCTCCGGCCAGTCGTTCTCGATGAGGCTCAGCAACAGCAGCATCTTGTCGTCATTGGAGGGATAGAAGAGCTCCTCCTGGATACGCAGCGCCGTTGTCTGCTCCGGCTCGACCTCGACATGCTCCGGCTGGTTCATGTGCTCGTAGGCCAGCTCCTTCACCCGCAGCGACAGGGTGGCGGAGAAGAGCATGTTCAGGCGCTGGTTGACCGGCGGCATGCGACGGAACAGGTAGCGGATGTCCTTGATGAAGCCCAGATCGAACATGCGATCCGCCTCATCGAGAACCACCACCTGGATGGCGGAGAGATCGACGATACCCTGCTTCTGGTAATCGATGATGCGCCCCGTGGTGCCGATCAGGAAGTCGACCCCCTGCTCCAGCACCGCCAGCTGCTTGTCGTAGCCCTCGCCGCCATAGGCCAGCCCCAGCTTGAGGCCGGTGCTTTCGGCCATGCTCTGGGCATCATTGTGGATCTGCACCGCCAGTTCGCGGGTCGGCGCCATGATGAGCACGCGCGGCTGGTTAAGCTTGCGCTCGGCCGGGGCGGGATGGGTCAGCAGGTAGTTGAAGGTACCGGCCAGAAAGGCGATGGTCTTGCCGGTACCGGTCTGCGCCTGGCCGGCCAGATCCTTGCCGGCAATCAGCAGTGGCAGCGCCAGGGCCTGTATGGGGGTGCAGTGCTTAAATCCCTTGGCGTCCAGACCGGCCAGAACCTGTGGCTCGAGACCCATCTGGGAAAATTTGGTATCAGTCAGGTGTGTTTTGCTCATGGGCGGGTAAGTTGTCAGGTTAGGCTTGCAATAATAAACAGGATCATTTCAAATAGGGCAACTATTTGCCTATTATTTACGCCTGCCGGCCACTCCTGGCCCGCGGCTGTAAACACTGAGAGTGGAGTGGGAGATGAGTGACAAGATTGTTCAGCTGAGCGATGCCAGCTTCGAAAGCGACGTCATCAAGGCCGCCGGCCCGGTTCTGGTCGATTTCTGGGCAGAATGGTGCGGTCCCTGCAAGATGATCGCTCCTATCCTGAATGAGGTAGCGGACGAGTACAGCGGCAAAGTCACCATCGCCAAGCTGAACATCGACCAGAATTCCGAGACTCCGCCCAAGTACGGCATTCGCGGCATCCCGACCCTGCTGCTGTTCAAGGACGGCGGCGTGGCGGCCACCAAGGTAGGCGCCCTGTCCAAGACCCAGCTGAAAGAATTCCTGGACGCCCATCTGTAATACCTCTTATGTCAGGGAGCGCCGTCTAGGCGCTCCCGGTTTTTGCACCACCTAGACGCCCCCGGCAATTGCTGCTAAGTTAAACGTCGATACACAGGTCGACTGACCCGTGACGCTCCTCCAAGAAGCCGCAATCCAGCAAGCTTGCCAACCTTACAACAATCCTGTTGATAGACGTTCATCACTATGAATCTGACGGAACTCAAGAATACCCCTGTCTCCGAGCTGGTTAAGCTGGGAGAAACCATGGGCCTGGAAAGCCTGGCCCGGGCCCACAAGAAAGACATCATCTTCGCCATCCTCAAGGCACATGCCAAGAGCGGAGAGGATATCTTCGGTGACGGCGTGCTGGAGATCCTGCAAGATGGATTCGGTTTCCTGCGCAGCGCCGATAGCTCCTATCTGGCCGGCCCGGACGACATCTACGTCTCTCCCAGCCAGGTGCGCCGCTTCAATCTGCGCACCGGCGACACCATCGCCGGCAAGATCCGGCCGCCCAAGGAGGGTGAGCGCTACTTCGCCCTGCTGAAGGTGGATACGGTCAACTACGACCGTCCGGAGAATGCCCGCAACAAGATACTGTTCGAAAACCTGACCCCCCTGCACCCGACCCAGCGCCTGCGTCTGGAGCGCGGTAATGGCAGCAAGGAAGATATCACCGCCCGGGTGCTCGATCTCGCCTCCCCCATCGGCCTTGGCCAGCGGGGCCTCATCGTCGCGCCACCCAAGGCCGGTAAGACCATACTGCTGCAGAACATTGCCCAGAGCATCGCCAGCAACCACCCTGCCTGCGAGCTGATCGTGCTGCTCATCGACGAGCGCCCGGAAGAAGTGACCGAGATGCAGCGCATGGTCAAGGGCGAAGTGGTCGCCTCCACCTTCGATGAACCGGCCACCCGCCATGTGCAGGTCGCCGAGATGGTGATCGAGAAGGCCAAGCGCCTGGTGGAGCACAAGAAGGACGTGGTGATACTGCTCGACTCCATCACCCGTCTGGCCCGTGCCTACAACACCGTCATCCCCTCCTCCGGCAAGGTATTGACCGGTGGTGTGGATGCCAACGCCCTGCACCGACCCAAGCGCTTCTTCGGTGCGGCCCGCAACGTGGAAGAGGGGGGCTCCCTGACCATCATCGCCACTGCCCTCATCGACACCGGCTCCAAGATGGACGAAGTGATCTACGAAGAGTTCAAGGGCACCGGCAACATGGAGCTGCACCTGTCGCGCAAGATCGCCGAGCGCCGCGTCTACCCGGCCATCGACATCACCCGCTCCGGCACCCGCCGCGAGGAGCTGCTGACTGCGCCGGACGAGCTGCAGAAAATGTGGATACTGCGCAAGATCGTGCATCCGATGGGGGAATCCGATGCCATGGAATTCCTGATCGACAAGCTCTCCATGACCAAGACCAATGACGAATTCTTCGATCTGATGAAGCGTCAGCAAAAATAAGCCGCTGTTCAGGTGATGAAAAACGCCGGTCTGCATAGACCGGCGTTTTGTTTTTCGGCCGCGGGCCGCCTCAGTGCACGGCGGCGCGAATGGCCCCCAGCAGGAAGCGACCGAAGTCGTGGCCGTGATGCTCCAGCAGCTTGGGAAACATGGAGATGGGCGTCATGCCCGGGAAGGTGTTGATTTCGTTCAGCAGTATCTCGTTCTCTTCGCTCAGGAAGAAATCGATGCGCGACAGATCCTTGAGTCCCAGCTGGGAGAAGGCCGTGAGGGCATAGTCGCGGATGCTGGCCACCTGCGCCTCGCTCAGTCCCTCGGCCTCCAGGCGGGTGGCGGAGTGGCTGCCGGCGCTGTATTTCTCCTCGAAGGAGTAGAAACTGTCGCTGGGGGTACAGATCTCGCCGGGACGGGTGGCCACCAGCTGCCCCTCGTAGGCGTAGACCGCCACCTCCAGCTCCCGGGGCCGCACCGCCTTCTCCACCAGCACCTGCTCGGAATAACCGAAGGCATCATTGACTGCCTGGGAAAGCCGGCTCGCCTCGGTCACCTTGTAACAGCCCACCGAAGATCCCTGACTGGCCGCCTTGACGAACACGGCACCCCAGTCGCGCAGGGCGGTGTGCGCCTTTGCATGAGCCGCCTCGTTGTTGGCGGACAAAAACAGGTACGGCGTATTGGGGATGCCAAGCGCGGTCAACCACAGCTTGGTGCTCACCTTGTTGAAACAGAGCTTGCTGCCTTCCGAGCCGCAGCCGAGGTAGGGCAGGCCGGCCAGCTCAAGGAAGGATTGGATATCACCGGTCTCGCCCGGGTAGCCATGGATGCAGGGCACCACATAATCCACCGCCCGGCTCTCGCCCTCGAAGCGCAGCTGGCGATCCAGCCCCAGGCTGCAGAGGCGGCCGTCCGCCGCCAGCCAGTGATCGGCAAACAGCTCGACCCGGGTCACCTGGATGCCGGGCAAGGCCTTGAGCTGGGCCTCCAGAAAATTGGCGCTTAACAGGGAAATATCATGCTCGCTGCCACCGCCACCGCACAGCAGCAACACATGGAGGTT
>JBFHKO010000063.1:0-12195 GCA_041595355.1 Aeromonadaceae bacterium | reverse complement strand
TTTTGTTGCCTGGTCGGCCCGGCTCACGGCAGCAGGCGCACCGACTCCAGGCGGATGGGGCTCAGGGGCTGGTCGCGGCCGTCGGTGGGCCGGGCGGCGATGCGCTCCAGCACCGCCATGCCGTCGACCACCTGGCCGAATACGGCATAGCCGTAGTCGGCACCGGCATCCAGCGCCAGGTTATCCGTCAAATTGAAATAGAACTGGCGGGTGGCGCTGTCGGGGGCGGCGGTGCGGGCCATGGCCAGGGTGCCGCGGCGGTTGGAGAGCCCATTGCGCGACTCGTTGACCACCGGCGCCCGGGTCGGCAGCAGGCGGTTGTCGGCATCATAGCCCCCCGCCTGGGCCACGAAGCCGGGGATCACCCGATGGAACAGCGAGCCGGCGTAGCTGCCATCCTGCACATAGGCCAGGAAGTTGGCCACGCTCTGCGGCGCCTTCTCCTCGTTCAGCTCGACGACGATGCGGCCGAGCGAGGTCTCCATCTCCACCCTGGGGCCGGCCCAGAGCAGGCCCGGCAACAGCCCCAGCACCAGCAGCAGGGCGCGCATCAGCCCTGGCCCTTGATGGCGCTGCGGATCTGGGTGTCGGCCAGCATCTGATCCAGCAGCTGGGTCAGCTGCTCGTTGAGGCGCATTTCCAGATCGTAGATATCCGGCCGGGTGGCGGACTCCTTGCTGGCGCCCTTGTTGTATTCCTTGCTCAGCACGTTGCCCTGGTTATCCACCACCAGCTTGAGCCGCACCTTGGTGTTGGTCTGATAGAGCAGCCCCGGCTTGCTCACTTCGGCCATCATCTCGTGCACCTCCAGGGTCAGGCCCACATTGGCCGCGCCGCTCTGGGTCAGCCCCTGGCGCCCCAGCCCCTCGGCCAGCCGCTCGGCCAGCAGCTGGGCCGGATTGACGTTGTTCGGGATCATCACCACCGGCTCGTTGCCGAGCTTGATGCGGATGATCTGGCTGCCGAGGCGGCGGTCGCTGCCGTCGAAGGAAGCGCGGGTGCCGAAGCCATAGATGCGGTCGGGTTGATCGTTGACCACCGGATTGAGGCTGGCGGTTTCCGGCCAGCTGGCGGCACAACCGCTCAGCAGCAGGGCCGCGAGGGCGAAGAGTGCAGTTTTCATGAAAGCTCCTTAGTGTTTGATGGCACGCAAGATAACAAACTTTTGGTTGCTGGCGATATGCTGCTGTTGGCCAAACAGCCGCGCCAGCTTGGCATGGTAGCCCAGATGGCGGTTGCCGATGATCCAGAGCGCCCCGCCCGGCTTCAGGCAGCGGTGGGCATCGCGGAACATACGCCAGGCGATCTCGTCGGTGACCGTCTGCTGCTGGTGGAACGGCGGATTGCAGAGCACGGCCTCCAGCGAGTCATCGGCCATGCCATCCAGGCTATGGTTGACCATAAATTCGCAGCGGGCCAGATCCTCGGGCCTGTTGTGCTGCACATTCAGCCGGCTGGCATCCACCGCCATGAAGGACTCGTCGATGAACAGCAGTCGGGCCGCCGGGTTGAGGGCCAGGGCCGTCAGGCCGATGACGCCGTTGCCACAGCCCAGATCGGCGATGCGGCCCTCGAGGCCGGCGGGCAGGTGGGCCATGAAAAAGCGCGCGCCTATGTCGAGGCTGGCGCGCGAGTAGACATTGGCATGATTGTGGATGCGGTAGCCGCTCTGCTCCAGGAGCCAGACGGTGGGATAGGGGGTGGGGTGCACATCGCGGTTGGCCGGTTCGCAGACGATGAGGCGGGCCTTCTTCCAGGCCAGGCTGGTGCGGGTCGGCCCGAGGATGCGCTCGAACAGCGCCAGGGTGGAGCTGTGGATGTCCCGGGCCCGGGCGGCGGCCAGGATGCGGGTCTTGGGTGTGATGACGGCGCGCAGGGCCAGCAGCTGGTGCTCCAGCAGGGCCAGGGTCTTGGGGATCTTGATGATGACCCAGGCCGGAGCCGCCGGCAGGGGGGCGAGGGAGTCCAGCAGGCGGACCGCCGCCTCGTCCAGGCCGTTGCGGCGCAGGTTCTCGCGGGTAGCCAGCTGGCTGAGCCAGGAGTCGCTGATGCAGATGGGCTGCCGTTCGTGCAGCCAGCAGGCCAGGGCACCGAAGCTGTCGTTGAATACCAGCACCGGCCCGTCCGGCGGCGGGGCATCCCGGGGCAGCTCGCGCATCAGGTATTCGTCGGCGGCATCCCAGGCCTGCAGGCTGGCATCCTGGGCCGGGGGGAAGCGTTCGAGCTCCAGGGTCAGGGCGTCCAGTTCGAGTCGGGTCATGCGGCTTCCAATCGGGGCAAATAGCGCTATTCTACCTGCCGGATTGGAATTCGGCAGCAACTACCCGGCCCTCAGCTGCCCCCCAAGGAGAAGAGCCATGTCCATGCAAACCCATATCGAACAGCAGCTGCAACAGGGGCTGGCCCCCCGTTGGCTGGAGGTGGTCAACGAAAGCCACATGCACCGCACGGCGCCGGGCGCCGAGAGCCATTTCAAGGTGGTGGTGGTCAGCGAGCGCTTTGCGGGGCTGCGGCTGCTGGCGCGCCATCGGCTGGTCAACCAGTTGCTGGCCGACGCCCTGGCCGGCGGGGTGCATGCCCTGGCGCTGCACACCTATACCCCCGACGAGTGGGCCGAGCGCGGCGTGGCGCCCCGTACCCCGGGGTGTGTCGGCAAGCGCGGTCCGGACGAGGGGGACGCCTGAGGTGCGCATTACAAATACAGGCATTTCATTAACCTGTGGTTAACATGTGAAAGCCGTGGCCGGCAAGGCGCCGGCGGCCTTGCCGGGCCGCAGTGTGGGCACAGTCGGATTAGATTTTTTAATCCTTATTTTGTCTCCGGCCGCGTGCGCCCTGGCATCAGGTCTGCCCGCAGTTGGCCTTCGGATGCCCGCAGGCGAGCCGGGGCGGCCACCGGCATGGCCTAGTTTTTTTGTGAGCTGGCAGTATAAATCGCCCTTAGCGCTTGAGAGTGACAACTCGAAAGGTGCTAGGATGGCCAAATCTGTACCCTGGCAGCATGTCGATGATTTGCGGTGGATTTCCGTTCGGGAGCCGCCGTTCGTGGACGGCTGTCCAGCCAGGCGTGCCCGTCAGGGGGCGCCCTGCTCCGTTTCTCGTAACCCCAGAGTGTGTTCCTAAACTGATACTAGTGCGGAAGAGTATGATTACGATAAAGAAAGGACTCGACCTCCCGATACAGGGGGGCCCCGAGCAGGTCATCCATGACGCGCCTGCCGTCCGGCAGGTTGCCATTCTGGGCGAAGACTATGTCGGCCTGCGCCCCTCCATGGCGGTCAAGGTGGGCGATCAGGTCCGGCAAGGTCAGGTGCTGTTCGAGGACAAGAAAAACCCCGGCGTCAGGATAACGGCGCCGGCCTCCGGCGAGGTGGTGGCCATTCATCGCGGCGAGCGGCGCATGCTGCAGTCGGTGGTCATCGCCGTGGACGAGAGCCTGCCGGGCCTCGACTTCCCCCGGTACGACAGCGCCGAGCTGGCCCGGCTCGATCCGGCCCGGGTGCGCGCCCAGCTGCAGGAGTCGGGATTGTGGGCCGCCTTGCGAACCCGTCCCTACAGCAAGACGCCGGCCATCGACGCCGTGCCGGAGGCGATCTTCGTCACCGCCATGGATACCCAGCCGCTGTGCGCGGATCCGGCCCTCATCGTCAACCAGCAGCCGGCCGCCTTCCTCGATGGGCTGGCCGTGCTCTCGCGCCTGACCGGCGGCCCGGTCTATGTCTGCAAGGGCGAGGGGAGCCTGCCCCGTTCGCCGGTCGCCTCGGTGCGCGAGGCCATGTTTGTCGGCCCCCATCCGGCCGGCCTGGTCGGTACCCATATCCATTTCCTGGCGCCGGTGAGTGCCCAGCGGACGGTGTGGCATCTGGGCTATCAGGATGTCATCGCCATTGGCCACCTGTTTACCCGGGGGCAGCTGTCGGCCGAGCGCATCATAGCGCTGGCCGGACCCTCGGTACGCAAGCCGCGGCTGCTGCGTACCCGCCTGGGGGCGGCCGTGGCCGAGCTCACCGAGGGCGAACTGCTGGCCGGCGAGTCGCGCATTCTCTCCGGCTCGGTGCTGAACGGGGTGCGCTGTCACGGTCCCAATGCCTTCCTCGGCCGTTATCATGTGCAGATCGCCGTCTTGCCCGAAGGGCGCGACAAGGATTTTCTCGGCTGGGCCATGCCCGGTGGCGACAAGTTCTCGGTGACCCGTTCATTCCTTGGTCACCTGTTCAAGGACAAGGCGTTCCGTTTCACCACCAGCGCCAACGGCAGCGACAGGGCCATGGTTCCCATCGGTAATTACGAGAAGGTGATGCCGCTGGATATACTGCCGACCCTGCTGCTGCGGGACCTGGTGGTGGGTGACACCGACAGTGCCCAGCAGCTGGGCTGTCTGGAACTGGATGAGGAGGACTTGGCCCTCTGTACCTTCGTCTGCCCCGGCAAGACGGAGTACGGTCCGCTGCTGCGCCAATGTCTGACCAAGATCGAACTGGAAGGGTAAGTGATGCGCCTCAAACACTGGTTGGAAAAAATCGAACCCGGTTTCACCCCGGGCGGCAAGTATGAAAAGTGGTTCCCGCTCTACGAGGCGGCGGCCACCCTGGCCTTCACCCCCGGCAACGTGACCCGGGGCGCGGCCCATGTGCGTGACAGCGTGGATCTCAAGCGCATCATGATCATGGTCTGGCTGTCGGTCTTCCCGGCGCTGTTCTGGGGCCTGTACAACGTGGGCAATCAGGCGGTGCTGGCGCTGTCGCTGCAGTTTGATGCGAGCCAGCTGGCGGCCGCCATCGACGGCAACTGGCGCTATGCCCTCACCGAACTGCTGGGCGGCTCGCTGACCGCCGATGCCGGTGTCTACAGCAAGATGCTGCTGGGAGCCCTCTACTTCCTGCCCATCTATGCCACCGTCTTCGTGGTGGGCGGTATCTGGGAGGTGCTCTTTTGCATAGTGCGCAAGCACGAGGTCAACGAGGGCTTCTTCGTCACCTCCATCCTCTTTGCCATGATAGTGCCGCCGACCCTGCCGCTGTGGCAGGCGGCCATCGGCATCAGCTTCGGCGTGGTGGTGGCCAAGGAGATCTTCGGCGGCACCGGCAAGAACTTCATGAACCCGGCCCTGGCGGGGCGCGCCTTCCTCTTCTTCGCCTACCCGGCGCAGATCTCCGGTGATGCGGTGTGGACGGCAGTGGATGGCTATTCCGGTGCCACGGCCCTGAGTCAGTGGGCCGCCGGCGGCGCCAACGCCCTGCGCCACGGCCTGACCGGCGAGCCCATCAGCTGGATGGATGCCTTTCTCGGCAATCTGCCGGGCAGCATAGGCGAGGTTTCCACCCTGATGATACTGCTGGGGGTGGCACTGCTCATCTACATGGGCATCGCTTCCTGGCGCATCGTGGTGGGCGTGATGCTGGGCATGGTCGCCACCGCGACCCTGTTCAACTTCATTGGCTCGGAGACCAATCCCATGTTCGCCATGTCCTGGCACTGGCATCTGGTGCTGGGCGGCTTTGCCTTCGGCATGGCCTTCATGGCCACGGATCCCGTCTCCGCGGCCTTCACCGACACCGGCAAGTGGTGGTATGGCGCCCTCATCGGCGTCATGGTGGTGCTCATCCGGGTGGTCAACCCGGCCTTTCCCGAGGGCATGATGCTGGCCATACTGTTCGCCAACCTGTTTGCGCCCCTGTTCGACTACTTCGTGGCCCAGGCCAACATCAAGCGGAGGATAGCGCGTGGCTCATAACAAGGATTCGGTCGGCAAGACCTTTGCCGTCATCGGCAGTCTCTGCCTGGTCTGTTCGATTCTGGTCTCCGGGGCGGCCGTGGGGCTGCGCCCGCTGCAGGAGCAGGCCAAGGCGCGAGATCGGCAAACCAACATTCTGACCGTGGCCGGCCTGCCGACCGGGGCGGTGGCCCAGACCTACAAGACGCGCATCGAGGCGCGGCTGGTGGCGCTGGACAGCGGCCAGTTCGTGACCGCCGAGGGGGCCGACACCTTCGATCTGCGGACCGCAGCCAAGGATCCCAAGCAGAGCATTGCCCTGCTGCCGCAGGACGATCCTGCCGGTATTCGCCGTCGCGCCAACCTGGCCCCCGTCTACCTGGCCCGCAACGAGCAGGGCGAGATCGAAAGCGTGATACTGCCGGTCTATGGTCAGGGGCTCTGGTCCACCATGTACGCCTTCATCGCCGTGGCCACCGATGGCAACACCGTCAAGGGCATCACCTACTACGAGCATGGCGAGACCCCGGGCCTGGGCGGCGAGGTGGAAAACCCCCGCTGGCAGCAGCTGTGGGTCGGCAAGCAGCTGTTTGACGAGCGCGGTGACTATGCCCTGCAGGTGATCAAGGGGCATGCCGAGGCCGGCGAGCGCTTCAAGGTGGATGGCCTCTCCGGCGCCACCCTCACCAGCAATGGCGTGCAGCGCACCTTCGAGTTCTGGATGGGCCCCAAGGGTTATGGTCCCTTCCTGAGTCAGCTGAGCAAAGGAGCTTTGAATCATGGCTGATACCATTGGCATCAAGAAGGTGCTGTTCGGACCTGTCTTCAGCAACAATCCCATCGCCCTGCAGGTGCTGGGGATCTGCTCGGCCCTGGCGGTGACCAGCAAGATGGAGACGGCCTTCGTGATGGCCCTGGCGGTGATTGCGGTGACCGCCTTCTCCAACCTGTTCATTTCGCTTATCCGTAACCACATCCCCAGCAGCGTGCGCATCATCGCTCAGATGGCCATCATCGCCTCGCTGGTCATAGTGGTGGATCAGCTGCTCAAGGCGTTCTCTTATGAGCTTTCCAAGCAGCTGTCGGTGTTCGTGGGCCTCATCATCACCAACTGCATCGTCATGGGGCGCGCCGAGGCCTTCGCCATGAAGAGCCCGCCGCTCATCTCGTTCGTCGACGGCGTGGGCAATGGCCTGGGCTATGGTTTCATCCTGTTGCTGGTGGGCACCATCCGCGAGATCTTCGGTTCCGGCTCCTGGTTTGGCATCACGCTGCTGGAGACGGTCAACAACGGCGGCTGGTATATCCCCAACGGCATGCTGCTGATGCCGCCGAGTGCCTTCTTCCTCATCGGCATTTTCATCTGGGTGCTGCGGACCCTGCGCCCCGAACAGGTTGAACACAAGGAGTAAGCCATGGAGCATTACCTGAGCCTGTTGGTCAAGGCCATCTTCATCGAGAACCTGGCGCTCGCCTTTTTCCTCGGCATGTGTACCTTCCTGGCGGTCTCCAAGAAGGTGAAGACCTCCATTGGTCTGGGGGTGGCCGTCATCGTGGTGCAGACCATAGCGGTGCCCACCAACAACCTCATCTTCACCTATGTGCTCAAGGAGAACGCCCTGGTGGAGGGAATGGATCTCTCCTTCCTCAACTTCATCACCTTCATCGGCGTCATCGCCGCACTGGTGCAGATCCTGGAGATGTTCCTCGACAAGTATGTGCCGGCCCTCTACAACGCCCTGGGGATCTTCCTGCCGCTCATCACCGTTAACTGCGCCATCTTCGGCGGCGTCGCCTTCATGGTGCAGCGGGAGTACGATTTTGCCGAGTCGGTGGTCTATGGCTTCGGCTCCGGGTTCAGCTGGTGTCTGGCCATAGTGCTGCTGGCGGGTATTCGCGAGAAGATGAAGTATTCAGACGTGCCGGCCGGCCTGCGGGGACTGGGGATCACCTTTGTCACCGCCGGGCTGATGGCCATGGGTTTCATGTCCTTTTCCGGGATTTCCCTCTAACCGGGCTGCGTCTTTGAAGGAGTAATGCATGCAAGAGATCATTCTGGGCGTGGTCATGTTCACCGTCATCGTGCTGGCGCTGGTGGTGCTGATCCTGCTGGCCAAGTCCAAGCTGGTGACGGCGGGGGATGTTACCATCGCCATCAACGACGATGCGGACAAGGCCATCCGGGCACCAGCGGGCGGCAAACTGCTGAGCGCCCTGGCCGATAACGGCATTTTCGTCTCCTCCGCCTGTGGCGGCGGTGGCTCCTGTGGTCAGTGCCGCTGCAAGGTGCTCTCCGGTGGCGGAGATGTGCTGCCCACCGAGCTCAATCACCTGAGCAAGAAAGAGGCCCGTGCCGGCGAGCGGCTGGCCTGTCAGGTGACAGTGCGTCAGAACATGGAGATCGAGCTGCCGGAAGAGATCTTCGGCGTCAAGAAGTGGGAATGCACCGTCATCTCCAATGACAACGTGGCCACCTTCATCAAGGAGCTCAAGCTCGCCATCCCCGAGGGGGAGGCGGTGCCCTTCCGCGCCGGGGGCTACATCCAGATCGAGGCGGAGCCGCATCACGTCAAGTACCTCGATTTCGATGTGCCCCAGGAGTACCGCGGTGACTGGGAGCGCTTCAAGCTGTTCGAGCTGGAGTCCAGGGTCAACGAGCCCATAGTGCGCGCCTACTCCATGGCCAACTACCCGGACGAGAAGGGGCTCATCATGCTGAACGTGCGCATCGCCACCCCGCCGTTCAACAACCTGTCGGCCCCGCCGGGACAGATGTCCTCCTACATCTGGTCACTGAAGCCGGGCGACAAGGTGGTCATCTCCGGCCCCTTCGGTGAGTTTTTCGCCAAACAGACCGAGGCGGAGATGGTGTTCGTCGGCGGGGGGGCCGGCATGGCGCCCATGCGTTCGCACATCTTCGATCAGCTCAAGCGGCTGGGGTCCAAGCGCAAGATCAGCTTCTGGTATGGCGCCCGCTCCAAGCGCGAGATGTTCTATGTCGAGGATTTTGACCAGCTGGCGGCCGAGTTCCCCAACTTCAGCTGGCATGTGGCCTTGAGCGATCCGCATCCGGATGACAACTGGACCGGCCACACCGGCTTCATCCACAATGTGCTCTACGAGCACTACCTCAAGGATCATCAGGCGCCCGAGGATTGCGAGTTCTACATGTGCGGCCCGCCGGTGATGAATGCCGCCGTCATCAACCTGCTCAAGGAGCTGGGTGTCGAGGATGAGAACATTCTGCTGGATGACTTCGGTGGTTAAGCCGATGCCATCGCGTTATTACTGGCTGGCCCTGATGGGGCTGGCCTTTTTACTGCCGGGCTGCGGCGAGCCGGCGGTACGCAGCGAGCTGCACATTACCGGCAGCACCATGGGCACCTATTACTCCATCAAGGTGGCCGATGGCGTGGCCGCCGATGCGCAGGCCTTCCAGGCGGAGGTGGATCGGCGTCTGGAGCGGGTCAACGAGCAGATGTCCACTTACCGGCCTCATTCGGAGCTTTCCCGGTTCAACCAGCATGCCGATCATTCGCCGTTGCCGGTGTCGACCGAGCTGGCCAGGGTGGTGGCGGAGGCGCTGCGTCTGGGACGCCTGACCCGCGGCGCCCTGGATGTGACGGTGGGGCCGCTGGTCAACCTGTGGGGCTTTGGTCCCGACAAGCGGCCCACCACGGTGCCGGATGATTCCCTGCTGACCGCCACCCGCCAGCGCACCGGCCTGGGGCTGCTGCATGTGGAAATTGGCGCCGACGCCGATACCCTGCGCAAGGACATTCCCGGCCTGTACGTGGATCTCTCTGCCATTGCCAAAGGCTATGGCGTCGATGAGATCGCCCGCTATATCGAGTCGCTGGGCGGCCGTCACTACTTGGTGGAGATAGGCGGCGAGCTGAGGGTCAAGGGCCAGAATGGCCAGGGCCAGGATTGGCGGGTGGCGGTGGAGAAACCCACCGCCGAGCTGGGCTCGGTGCAGGAGGTGATCAGCGTCGGCGACAGGGGCATCGCCACCTCGGGGGATTACCGCAACTATTATGAACTGGATGGCCAGCGTGTCTCCCACACCATAGATCCGGTAACCGGCAAGCCGATCACTCACCGGCTGGTCTCGGTGACCGTGGTGGCGCCCACCTGCATGGAGGCCGACGGCCTGGCCACGGCGCTGATGGTGATGGGTACCGAGAAGGGGCTGGCCTTTGCCGCTGAGCAGGATCTGCCGGTGTTCATGATCACCAAGACCGATGAGGGTTTCCGCGAGGACTTTTCGTCGGCCTTCAAACCCTTTCTCAGGAGGTGAGCCCATGCTCTATTTCTTCGTCACCCTGGCGGTGTTCCTGTTGATGTTTCTCATCATGTCCATCGGCTATATTCTCCAGCGCAAACGCATCAGCGGCTCCTGTGGCGGCCTCGGCAGCCTGGGGGTCGACAAGGCCTGTGACTGCCCGGAGCCTTGCGACAAGCGCAAGCAGCGCCTGGCCAAAGAGCAGGCCCTGCAGGCCAATCGCATTCTCTGACCACACTCCGGGGGCGACACGCCGTCCCCGGACCTTTCCGGCACAGCGCCAGGCGCTCGTGTCCGGTTCTCTTCTCGGGCTGTTCACCCCGCCCCCCCTGGGCTACAGTAGTGGACACTGTTTTTATATACAGCTTCCATATGCGCAAAATCATCCACGTCGACATGGATTGCTACTTCGCCGCCCTGGAGATGCGGGATCACCCCCAGTGGCGCACCATTCCGCTGGCGGTGGGGGGCGCTGCCGACAAGCGCGGCGTCATTGCCACCTGCAACTATGTGGCGCGCCGTTACGGGGTGCGTTCGGCCATGGCCACGTCCCATGCCCTGCGCCTCTGTCCGGGCCTCAAGGTGGTGCCGGGACGCATGCCGCTCTATCAGCAGGTATCGGCGCAGATCCGCGCCATCTTTGCCCGCTACAGTGAGCAGATCGAGCCGCTATCGCTGGACGAAGCCTATCTGGATGTGACCGACAGTCGCCATTGCCAGGGCAGCGCCACCCGGATTGCCGAGGCGATCCGGGCCGACATTCACCGTGAGCTGCAGCTGACCGCCTCGGCCGGTGTGGCACCCAACAAGTTTCTGGCCAAGATCGCCTCGGAGCAGAACAAGCCCGATGGCCTGTTCGTGCTGCCGCCCGAGCGGGTGGCCGAGTTCGTGGCCGCTCTGCCGCTGTCGAAGATCCCCGGCATCGGCGACAAGAGCGCCCAGCGGCTGGCGGCGGCGGGCCTGCACTGCGGCGCCGATGTGCTGGCCTACCCCCGTACTCAGTTACTGGCCCGCTTCGGCAAGACGGGGCAGATGTTGCTGGAACGCGCCCAGGGACTGGACTCGCGGCCGGTGCAGGTGAGCCGGCTACGCAAGTCGGTGGGCGTGGAGACCACGCTCGAATCGGATATCCTGCTCGAGAGCGAGGGCTGGCAGGTGGTGCAGGCGCTGCTGCCGGATCTGCGTCGGCGGCTGGAGCGTCACTGCGAGGCTGGCAAGATCTGCCGCCAGGGGGTGAAGATCAAGTTCGCCGATTTTCAGCAGACCACGGTGGAACGGTCGGTGCGGGGGCTGGACGAGGTGTTGTTCGCCGGTTTGCTGCACGAGGCCTGGCTGCGGGGGGAGGGCAAGGCGGTGCGACTGGTGGGGCTGTCGGTCGGCCTGCCCACCCCCCGCCAGGCGGAGCAATTGAGCCTGCCATTCTGACGCCCGTGCCCGCCTGCCCCCCCGCCAGGGCTCAGCTACGCGCCGGTATCCGCTCCAGCAGGCGCACCAGCAGCTGCCAGAAATGGGCCACCGCCGGTATGTGTACCTTCTCGTCCGGCGAGTGGGCGCCCTGGATGGTGGGCCCGAAAGAGACCATGTCCCAGTGGGGATAGCAGCGCTTGAACAGGCCGCATTCCAGGCCCGCATGCATCACCATTATCTTGGGCGGCTGGCCGAATAACTCGGTATGGGTTTCCCGCAGCAGCCCCATGATGGGCGAGGCGGGATCGGGAGCCCAGCCCGGATAGGTGCCGCTGAACCGGCAATCGGCGCCGGCCAGCCGGAACAGGGAGTCGGTCATCTGCTCCACATGCCGCCGTCCCTCGTCGTTGAGCGAGCGGATCAGGCACTGGATGAATAGCTGCGTCTCTTCGGTCTTGATCACCCCCAGATTGGTAGAGGTTTCCACTACCCCTTCGATGGCATGGCTCATGCGGATGACGCCGTTGGGGCAGGCCACCAGCGCCTGCAGCAGCCGGAGCTGGGCCGCCGCCTCGAAGCAATCGCCAGGCAGGGGGGCGGTTTGCAGGTCGATTTGCAAGCCGGGATCCACCTCTTTGAGTTCCCCCTGCAGGCGCAGGCTCAGTTCCTCCAGCGCCTGTTGCAGCTCCGCGGTCGCGGTCACGGGCACCAGGATCAGCGCCTGGGCCTCCCGGGGAATGGCGTTGCGCAGTGTACCGCCCTGCAGGTGGGCCAGGCTCAGCGGCAGGCG
>JBFHKO010000062.1:0-12260 GCA_041595355.1 Aeromonadaceae bacterium | reverse complement strand
GGCTGCATCCGACCCTGCAGGTGCTGCGCTCCCCCTTTGCCATCGTCTCCTTGTGGGCTGCACATCAGGGGCATGCCGATATCGCCAGCGTGACCCCCGGCAGTGCGGAGAATGCCTGGCTGCTGCGCAGCGGTCTCTCGGTCCTGGTGCTGCGTATGGGCTCTGGAGACTGCCTCTTTGTCGAGGGTGTACAGGCCGGGCTGCCCCTGGGGCCGGCGGTCCAGGCGGCCCAGCAGGGCGATGATCACTTCGATCTGACGCACTGCCTGAGCGTGCTGCTGCGCGAGCAGGCCATCATCGGCATCACCTGTCCGGAAGGAGACGCACATGTCGTCGAGCAATGACCCCCCTATGGCCGGCGCCGGCTGGCTGCGTGCCGTTATCGGGCTCTGCGCCCGCATTCCCCAGAGCCTGATCGCGCTGCTGGGGCGCTTTTCCATCGCCGCCGTGTTCTGGACGTCGGGGCAAACCAAGATCCAGGGTTTTAGCCTCAATCTCATCGATGGCCCTGTCGAGCTGGGCTGGCCGCGGCTCTCCGATTCTGCGGTCTACCTGTTTCGCGAGGAGTACCGGCTGCCGCTGCTGCCTCCCGAGCTGGCGGCCTACCTGGCCGCCTTCGCCGAGCACCTGTTTCCGTTATTGCTGCTCATTGGCCTTGCCACCCGCTTTTCAGCCCTGGCGCTGCTGGTCATGACGGCCGTCATCCAGATATTCGTCTACCCCGGTGCCTATGCCACTCATGGCACCTGGGCGGCGGTGCTGCTCTATCTGCTCGCCAACGGCCCGGGGCGGCTGTCCCTTGACCATTGGCTGGCCGGGCGAAGCTGACGCCCGGTGGGCGGGGTGAGCCCGAATAGTCCGGGCACGCCGGTCAGCGCGCGCGTATTCTTGAAGCAGAATCCTGGCTGACCCGTAAAGGGGGATCCTGCATGGAGTACAAGGATTACTATCAAATGTTGGGACTGGAGCGTGGTGCATCCCTGGCGGAAATCAAAAAGGCATTCCGCAAGCTCGCGCGTCAGTACCATCCGGATCTTTCCAGGGCGCCGGATGCCGACGCGCGCATGAAGGAGATGAACGAGGCCTACGCCGTGCTCTCGGACCCGGCAAAACGCGCCGCCTATGACCGGCTGGGTCAGGATCATCAATCAGGCGAGGCGTTTCGTCCGCCGCCGGACTGGGATGCGGGCTTCGAGTTCACCAATCGGGGCTTCTCGCCCTCCGAGACCGCGGAGTTCAGCGATTTCTTTGCCGAGCTGTTCGGGCGCATGGGCGCAGGGGCGGGCGGGTTTCGTAACCGAGGCGGTCATGTCGAGGCGCGCGGCGAGGACCAGCATGCCAGGGTCATGCTGGACATCGAGGATGCCTTCACCGGCGCCACCCGGCAGATCGCACTGCGTGTGCCCAAGGTGGACAACCGGGGCCGGGTGGCGCTGCATTCCCGTTCCCTCAACGTCAAGATCCCAAGGGGGGTGTACGAGGGGCAGATTATCCGCCTGGCCGGCCAGGGCGCGCCGGGTATCGGCGGTGGCGCGGCCGGCGATCTGCTGCTGGAGGTGTATTTCAAGCCCCACTCAAGCCTTCAGGCGGCGGGGCGGGATCTGCACCTGAGCCTGCCGGTGACGCCCTGGGAAGCCGCCCTGGGCGCAGTGGTGGAGGTGGCGCTGCCGGCCAAGAGCCTCAAGGTGCGGATACCGGCAGGCAGCCAGGCTGGTCAGCAGTTGCGGGTGCGCGGCAAGGGCATTCCGAGCGTGCCGCCGGGCGATCTGCTAATCCATATCCAGGTGGTGCTGCCATCGGCCAGCTCGCCCAAGGCCCGAGAGCTCTATGAAACCATGGCGCGGGAGCTGGCCTTCGACCCGCGCCGCGAGGGAAGGGGGTGAGCCATGCATAACGACGACATTGTGATCGGCATCCCGCTGGAGGATACCTGGCTGACTCTGGAGCAGGTGGCGGCCGCCTGTCCGGTGGAGCCCCAGTGGCTGCTGCGGCATATCGAAGCGGGACTTTTCCCCAGCATCGAAAGCGTGGCCGGTACCTGGCGATTTACCAGCATCAGCCTGAGGCGTGCCCGGCGCATGTGGCAACTGGAGCGCGATTTCGACGCCGAGCCCGAACTCGCGGCCCTGGTCGCCGATCTGCTGGAAGAGATGGACGTGCTGCGGGCACGGCTGCGCCATGCGGGCTTGAGCTGAGCATGCGAGCCCGCGCCTGGCGCCATCACGCCTGGGTCAACCGGCTGCAGACCCTGTTGCTCATGCTGGTGCTGATGGGCATCGCCACCCTGGCCGGCGGCTTGTTGCTGGGCGAGATGGGGCTGTACATGGCGCTGTTCGGCACCGTTCTTGCCCTGCTGCTGGAACCGGCGGCCGCCTCGCTGCTCACCCTGCGGCTCTATCGTGCCCGTCCCATAGCGCCTGAGGTCGCGCCCCAATTGTGGCTGCTGCTGCGCCAGATCGCCGAACGCGCCGACTTGCCGGTCATACCCATTCCCCACTATGTGCCCAGTCCGATGGTCAATGCCTTTGCCGTGGGTGGTCGGCAGCGCTGTGCCATCGCGCTTACCGACGGCATGCTGCGCAGGCTCACGCTTCGGGAGCTGGCGGGGGTGCTGGCCCATGAGACCGCCCATATCGCCCATGGCGATCTGCGGGTCATGGGGTTGGCGGATTATGTCAGCCGGCTCACCAGCCTGTTTGCCATGCTGGGGCAGCTGCTGTTCCTGCTGATGTTGCCCTGGATGCTGTTCGGGGATGGCGAAGTGAACGGGTTCGGGCTGCTGCTGCTGATCCTGGCTCCCCATTTCGCCCTGCTGGCGCAGCTGGGATTGTCGCGGGTGCGTGAATTCGACGCCGACCTGATGGCGGCCGGATTGACCGGTGACCCCGAAGGGCTGGCCTCGGCGCTGGCGCGTATCGAGCAGGCCAGTCGCTCCTGGCGTTGGCTGCTGATGCCCGGCTGGGGCAATCCCGAACCCTCCTGGTTGCGGACCCACCCGGACACAAAAGAACGTATCCGCCGCCTGCTGGCCCTGCAGGTGTCAGAGCCGATGCCGCGCTGCGGGCCCGAGGTGGTGATCCCCCCGCAAGGCTTTGCTTCCGCCCCCGTGCGGCGCACACCGCGCTGGCGCATCGGGGGTCTGTGGCACTAACATTTAGCTTCGTATGAAAACCAAAGAGGGTGCTGTCATGAGTGATGCGCTACATCTGGTCTGTCCCCACTGCGATGTCGTCAACCGGGTACCTGCTGCCCGCCTTGAAGGGGCGCCCAACTGCGGCAAATGCCGCTGGCCGCTGTTCGCCGGTCAGCCGCTGGAGCTGGGTGGCGTGCGCTTCGACAAGCACATCGGACGTAACGACATTCCGGTGCTGGTGGACTTCTGGGCTCCCTGGTGTGGCCCCTGCAAGATGATGGCGCCCCAGTTCGCTCAGGCGGCGGCGCTGCTGGAGCCGGCGGTGCGGCTGGTCAAGGTGAACACCGAAGCCGACTTTGAGTTGGGCAGCCGCTATGGGATCCGCAGCATTCCTACGCTGCTACTCTTCCGGCGCGGCCTGGAGGTGGCGCGTCAGGCGGGCGCCCTGTCGGCCCAGGAGATGGTCCGCTGGGTGCGCAGTCAGCCCTGAGACGGCCAGGCGTGCGGGCAACGTCCGTCAAGAAGCCGGTTCGCTGAGTTGCCCGTTGACCAGGGTGGCGCGCACCCGGTAGTCGGCATCGAATATCGTCAGGTTGGCGGTCTTGCCCGGCGCTATGCTGCCGAGGCGTGCTTCGACACCGATGGCGGTGGCAGGATAGAGTGAAGCCATGCGCAGCGCCTCATCCAGCGGCAGGCCGACATGACGCACCAGGTTGGCAACGCCCTCCATCATGGTGAGCGCCGAGCCGCCGAGCGTACCATTGGCATCGATGCACTTGCCATCGCGGTAGTAGACGGTGGCACCGCAAAAGTCGAAGTGATCAAGGTCCCTTCCTGCGCCCGCGGCGGCCACCGCGTCGGTCACCAGGCAGAGTCGCTTGCCCAGCACCCGGTGGGCGAGGCGCACATTGGCCCAGTGCACATGGAAGCCGTCCACTATCACGCCGGCATGGATGTCGTCCCGATCATAGATGGCGCCCACCACGCCGGGCTCGCGGCCGTTCAGGGTCGGTGTCATGGCGTTGTAAAGGTGGGTGGCAAAGCGGATGCCGGCATCGAAGCCGGCCATCGCCTGATCGTAGTTGGCGCCAGTGTGGCCGATGGCAACCAGTATGCCGGCCTCGCTCAGACGACGAATGTCCTCGGGGCGGTTGCACTCCGGCGCCAGCGTCAGCTTGCGCAGCCAGGGGGCTTGTCGGCACAGGTCGTCGATCATGGCTCCAGCGGGCCGGCGGATCTGTTCACCGGGGTGTATGCCCTTGCGCTCGGGGTTGATATAGGGCCCCTCCAGATGCAGCCCCAGCACTTCGTTGGGCGTGGCCTGCATGTAGGTTTTTACCGCCTCGACGGCTGCCCGCATCTCGTCGTCGGAGGCGGTGATCAGGGTGGGCAGAAAGCTGGTGGTGCCGGATTTCAGATTGGTTGCCTGCATGGCGGCCAGGGTTTGGCGCGTGGGGCTCTGGTTGAACATGACGCCACCACAGCCATTGAGCTGCAGATCGATGAAGCCGGCGCTCAGGTTGGCGCCCTGCAGATCGATGCGCGCCAGTCCGGCCGGCAAGTCATTCTCGGCATAGATCCCCTCGATGCATTCCCCCCTGATGAGCAGGGCGTGCCGCTGCAGGATCTCCCGGCCGGTGTAAAGGATACAGTTCGTCAGGGCATGCATGCTGATCGCTACCTCATCGTCGTTTCAGGTTGTCGGCGCCCAGTGTCTGGACGTCGGGCTCTGTCTTGGCCTTCAGATCCGGGAGGCCTGGTCGTCGTCGACCGGCAGTGGCCATGCCACCCGTGAACAAGAAAAGCTTACCCTATTGGCGAATTTTGTCTCCATGCCACTGATGCGCCACGTTCTGGAGGGCGGCGCGCAGCCTTGTTCCGGCGCGTAACGGCTATGCTTTGTCGAGGAGGTTTTCCATGGGACATCACGCTTGGTTGACTCTGTGTATCTTATCGGCCCGGCGGGCTGGTGCGCTGCTCTGGCGCGTTCTGTTTCTGGCCGCCTTGTGGTGGCTATTGAGCGGTGACTGGAGCGCCAGCTGGTACATCGGCCTGCCTTCTGTGCTGCTGGCGCTGTGGCTCAGCCTGCGGCTGCTGCCTGCCGGGCAGTTGCGCTTCTCGCCCCGCGGCCTGCTGACCTATGGGCTCTTCTTCTTTGTCGAATCCGTGCGCGGCGGCCTGCAGGTGGCGCATCTGGCCTTGAGCCCGCGATCCGCGTTACGGCCAGCGCTGCTGGATATCCGGCTGCGGTTGCCGCCGGGCATGGGGCAGGTGCTGCTGGTCAATACCCTCAGTCTGCAACCCGGTACCCTGGTCGTGGATCTTTCCGGCACCTGTCTGCGCCTGCATGTGCTGGATGATCGGGTGGCCACCGAGGCCAAGGTGCGGCGGGCCGAGGCGCATATCGCCCGCTTGCTGGCGGGGGGTGGGGCATGAGCCAGCTGGCGCTGCTGCTGGCAACCCTGCTGCTGGGCAACCTGCTGCTGCCGCTGTGGTGGGTGCTGCGCGGGCCTACGGCCGCCGACCGCATGCTGGTGGCCCTGCTGTTCGGCACCTCCGGGGTGGCCGTGCTGTTGCTGCTGGCCCAGGCGTTGGCGGCGGAGCCCCTGGTCGACGTGGCGCTGGTATTCGCTGTGCTGGCCGCCATCACCGGCGTTGCCTTTGCCCAGCGCGCTTGGCGAGGGCCCCCGGACCGCGCGCGGCGGGATAACCTATCCCTGAAAGAGGAGAAACGACATGACGCCGATTGACTGGCTCAGTGCGGGCATGCTGCTGATCGGTGCCGGCTTTTTCCTGCTGGGTACCCTCGGCGTGCTGCGCTTTCCCGATGTCTACACCCGGCTGCATGCCCTCGCCAAGGTGGACAACCTGGGCCTGGGCTTTACCGTGTTGGGGCTGATGCTTCAGGCTCCGGGCCTGTTGTCTGCCCTCAAGTTGCTGCTGGTGTGGTTGCTGGCACAGGTGGCCAGTGCCACGGTCACCTTTTTGATCGCCCGGCGAGCCAACCGGCGTCGCATTGGGGCCTGGCGGCCCGGGGAGGAGCACTCATGAGCGGTCTGCCATTCGATGTGCTGCTGGTGGCCGCCCTGCTGTGGAGTGGGCTGCGCGCCTTGTGGGTACCGGACCCGTTTCGCGCCCTGGTGTTGTTCATCATTTTCGGCTTGCTGATGGCGCTGGCCTGGGTGCGGCTGCAGGCGCCGGATATCGCACTGGCCGAGGCGGCCATCGGTGCCGGTTTGACCGGCGCCCTGCTGCTGGATGCGCTGGCGCACCTGCGGGAGCGGCAGCGGGATGGTCGCTCATGAGACGCCTCTGGTGCGCGCTGGTGTTACTGCTGGCGGCGGGGCTGGGACTGGCGCTGGGCTGGGCGCTGCTGACATTGCCCCCCTTTGAGCATCCCTTGCCCGGCTTGGTGGCGAGCCGGCTTGCCGAGAGTGGCGTCAGCCACCCGGTCACCGCCGTACTGCTCAATTTTCGTGGCTACGATACCCTGCTGGAGGTGGCGGTATTGCTGCTGGCATTGCTGGGGGTGCTCAGTCAGACCGGCATGGACGCGCCGGCACGCCCGCCGGGCCGGCACGCCGTGCTGGTACTGGAGGCGCGCATGCTGGTGCCGCTGACCCTGATGGTGGGAGGCTATCTGTTGTGGGCCGGAGCGTCTCGGCCCGGTGGCGCCTTTCAGGCGGGGGCGTTGCTGGCGGCCGCGGCGGTGCTGCTGCAATTGGCCGGCCTGCTGCCGGGACATGCCTTTGATGGCTGGCGCGTGCGCAGCGGCTTGGTGCTGGGGCCGCTGCTGTTTCTCGTGCTGGCGGCCGTCTGGATGCCGGCCGGGCGAATGTTGCAGTTTCCACCCTCCTGGGCCGGGTGGCTCATCCTGGTGATCGAGTGTGGCCTGACCCTCTCTTTGGGGCTCATTCTGGCCGGTCTGTTTCTTAGTCTATGGCGCATAGGCGCCGGACGCGACGGGGGGCCGACATGACGACGGCATTGCTGTATGCCCTGGCCGGTGTGCTGCTGTTCGTGGCGGGCGCCGCAGCCCTCATTCTGCACAGCCAGTTGCTGCGCAAGATCCTGGCCTTCAACATCATGGGCAGCGGCGCCTTCCTGGTGCTGGTAGGACTTGGGCAGCGGGATGGGGTAGCCGATCCCGTGCCTCAGGCCATGGTGCTGACCGGCATAGTGGTGGCCGTAGCCGCCACGGCGCTGGCGCTGGCCCTTAGCCGTCGGTTGCTGGCTCTCACCGGCAGGAGCCGGCTGGAGGAGGAAGAGGGCGATGGGGATGGCTGATTGGCTGCCGCTACTGGTGCTGTTACCGTTATTTTGGGCCTGTCTGTGCTTCTGGCGCGGTCCGGGCCAGGGAGCAGGACTGGCCCTGACGGGCCTGCTGCTGCAGTGGTTGCTGGCCATGGCGTTGGCCTGGGAGCTGCCCACCCAGGGAGCACGCGCCTATCCGGTGGGCGGCTGGTTGGCTCCGCTCGGCATAGCGTTGCGCCTGGACGGCCTGGCGGCAGTGATGCTGCTGCTTACCCAGACGGTGTCCCTGGCGCTGGCCGCTTATGCACATGGCTATTTCCGGGATCCCGGCCATCGCCACGGCGGGCGCTATTTTTGGCCGTTGCTGGGCTTGTTGCTGGCCGGTATGAATGCCCTGTTTCTGGCGGCCGATTTGTTCAATCTCTATGTGACCCTGGAGCTGCTGGGGCTGGCTGCGGTGGGATTGGTGGCGGTGGAGGGACGCGCGCCGGCCTTGGTGGCAGCCCTGCGCTACCTGCTTGTCACCCTGCTGGGCTCGGGGCTGTATCTGCTGGGAGTGGCGCTCATCTATGGCAGTTACGGCAGCCTGGCGGTCGCCACGCTGCAGCCGCTGGTCCTGGCCCAGGCGCCCTTGGCGGTGTATCTCGCGGCGGGTTTGATGCTGCTCGGCCTGCTGCTTAAAACGGCGCTGTTTCCCTTTCATTTCTGGCTACCGCCGGCCCATGGCGGCGCGCCGGCACCGGTGTCGGCCCTGCTGTCGGCCCTGGTGATCAAGGCCTCTTTCTATCTGATCCTGCGTCTATGGTTTGGCCTGTTCCTGCCTCTGACGACCCCGCTGGCCGCTCAGCTGCTGGGGGGGCTGGGTGCCCTGGCCATTGCCTGGGGCTCGTGGCGGGCGTTCATGCAGCCCCGCCTCAAGATGCTGATCGCGTACTCGACGGTGGCTCAAATGGGTTATCTCTTCCTGTTGTTTCCCCTGGCAAGCCAGAGCTCGCCCCTGGTCAGCCAGAGCGCTTTTCAGGGGGGGGTGTTGCAGCTGCTGGCCCATGGGCTGGCCAAGTCGGCCATGTTTGCCGCCAGCGGCGTACTGGTCGTGGTGCTGGGCAGTGATCGCATCGCCGGCCTGGCCGGTATGGCCGGCCGCTTGCCGCTGACCCTGTTCACCTTTGCGGTGGGGGGCGTGACCCTGATGGGGTTGCCGCCCTCAGGGGGCTTCCTCGCCAAATGGCTGCTCATCGATGCCGCGCTGGCCGGCGGGCAATGGGGCTGGGCGCTGGTCATGATCCTCGGCGGACTGCTCACCGCCGGCTATCTGTTCCTGGTGCTGCGGCAGGCGTTTATGTCGGCGCCGGCCCCCGCGGATTTCCGGCTGCCGGCACCGCTGCTGGAGTGGTCTGGATTGCTGCTGGCGCTGGCCAGTTTGTTGCTGGGGCTGCGGGCCAGTGAACTGCTGCGCTTGCTGGAGGTGACGTGAACCTGAATATCGGCCTGCCGTTACTGCTGCTTGCCAGCTCCCTGGTGCCCGGACTGCTCATCTTCGGCTTGCCGGAGGCGTATCGCGGCCTGCGCACCGGTCTCAATATGGCGGGGGCGAGCCTCAAGTTACTGTTTCTCGGCGCCATGCTCTGGGGGGTGGTGCGCGGCGAGGCCTATGAGTTTCGCCATGAGGTGCTGCCGGGGCTGGAGCTGGTGTTGCGCGCCGACGCGCTGGCGCTGTTGTTCGTCACCCTGTCGGCCGTACTCTGGTTTCTGACCACCCTCTATGCCATCGGCTATCTGGAGGGCTCGCCTCACCGCAGTCGCTTCTTCGGTTTCTTCAGCCTCTGTGTCACCGCCACCGTCGGTGTGGCCATGGCGGGCAACCTGTTCACCTTTTTCTTCTTTTATGAATTGCTGACCCTGTCCACCTATCCTCTGGTGATCCACCGCGGCACGCCACAGGCGCTGCGCGCCGGCAATACCTACCTGGCCTATACCCTGACCGGCGGCGCCCTGTTGCTGACCGGTGTGGTCTGGCTCTATGGCCTGCTGGGGGAGGTGGAGTTTACCCATGGCGGCGTGCTGTCAGCGCTGGGGCCGGCCTATGCCGGCCAGCTGCGATTCATCTTCCTGTTGCTGATGCTGGGGGTCGGTGTAAAGGCGGCACTGGTGCCGCTGCATGGCTGGTTGCCGCGCGCCATGGTGGCTCCGGCGCCGGTGTCGGCGTTGTTGCATGCGGTGGCCGTGGTCAAGGCGGGCGCCTTTGGCATGCTGCGGCTGGTGTACGAGGTGTATGGCATCGAGTTTTCGCAGTCGCTGCAATTGCTCACGCCCCTGGTGATAGTGGCCTGTGTCACCATCCTCTGGGGCTCGCTGCGGGCGCTGTGGCAGCAGGATATCAAGCGTCGGCTGGCCTACTCCACGATAAGCCAGGTTGCCTACATCACCCTGGGGATGGCGCTGTTTGGGCCTGTCGGTACCATAGGCGGGCTGGTGCATCTGGTGCACCAGGGCATCATGAAGATCACCCTGTTCTTCTGCGCCGGCAACTATGCCGAGACACTGGGGGTACACAAGGTCGCCGAGCTGGATGGCATAGGCCGGCGCATGCCGCTTACCACCCTGGCCTTCAGCCTGGCGGCATGCGGCATGATAGGCCTGCCGCCCACTGCCGGTTGGATCAGCAAGCACTATCTGCAACTGGGCGCAGAGGCGGCGCAGCTACCCGCGGTCGGCTGGGTGCTGCTCGCCTCCAGCCTGCTGAATGGAGCCTATTTCCTGCCGCTCATCTACCGAGCCTGGTTCCGGCGGCCACCCGGATCCTGGCCTGATGAGCGGATCCCGGCGCGGGGGCGCCTGGAAACCGGCTGGTTGCTGCTGTTGCCGCCGCTGGTGACGGCCGTAGCCACCCTGGCGGCGGGGGTGTTTGCCGACAGCGGCTGGAGCCCGCTGTTCTGGGCCCGGCTCATTGCCACGCGGGAGTATGTGGACGGCGGCTGAGGCGGCTTGTGGTGTCGATTTGTCGTGGCTCTCCAGCGGACGGCCGGGTACACTGCGCGCCGTTATTGGGGAGCCGCCGCCGTTCGGACTGGCCGGGAAGGGGACGGGCTCATGGGCAGGTTTCGGCCATGGAGTAACAAGTGGACGCCTTTCTTATCTCAACGGGCATCGTCGCCCTGGCCGAAGTCGGCGACAAGACGCAATTGCTGGCCTTTATTCTGGCCGCAAAATTCCGTCATCCAGTGCCCATAGTGCTGGGCATATTGGTTGCTACCCTGGCCAATCATGGCCTGGCGGGAGCGCTGGGCACCTGGCTTACCGAACTGTTCACACCCGCCACCCTGCGCTGGATTTTGGGTTTCTCCTTCCTGGCCATGGCCGCCTGGACCCTGATCCCCGACCGGTTTGATGAGGAGGATGCCAAACTGGCTCGCTTCGGTGTCTTTGGCACCACAGTGCTGGCGTTTTTCCTGGCGGAGATGGGCGACAAGACCCAGGTCGCGACGGTGGCGCTGGCCGCCCAGTATCAGGCGATGTTCATGGTGGTGGCCGGCACGACGCTGGGCATGCTGATCGCCAATGTGCCGGCGGTGCTGCTTGGCGATCGGATGGCCCACCGCCTGCCGGTGCGGCTGGTGCATGGCCTGGCTGCCGCCATCTTTGCCGGCTTGGGGCTGGCCACCCTGCTGGGAGCCGGGGGGCGCTTCGGCATCTGAAGGCGGGCTGTCACGCGCCCTCACGCGTCGGTTTCAGGCTCCGGCTTCAGCTGGGCGCCGCAAAACTTGCAGAAGCCGGCATCATCGTCATGGCCACTGCGGCTGCATTCGGGGCAGGCGATCTGCTCGCGGCGACGCATCAGGGTATCGCGCAGCTCGGCGGCATAGATGCCCGTAGGCACGGCGATGATGCCGTAACCCAGTATCATGACGCAGGCGGCCACCGTCTGACCCAATGGGGTGTGGGGGGCGATGTCGCCGAAGCCTACCGTGGTCAGGGTGACCACCCCCCAGTAGATGCCCTTGGGGATGCTGGTGAAGCCGTTCTCCGGCCCTTCGATGAGATACATGATGGTGCCGAAGATGATCACCAGCGTCATGACGGTATAGAGAAACACCAATATCTTGGCCCGGCTGCGGCTCAGCGCTTCCGTCAGGGTGTTGGCGGCGCCGACGTAGCGGGTGAGCTTGAGGATCCGGAACAGCCGCAGCGTTCGCAGTATGCGTACCACCAGCAGGTAGCCCGAGCCGCTAATGACCAGTGCCAGGTAGGTCGGTAATATGGCCAGCAAATCCACCAGTCCGAAGAAGCTGGTGGCATAGACGCGGGGCTGGCGCACACACCAGAGGCGTACCAGGTACTCGATGGTGAACAGCAGGGTAAAGCCCCATTCTACGATTTTCAGCCAGGCGCCGTGCCTGACTTGCACCGCCGCCACCGTCTCCAGGGCAACGGCACCTATGCTGATCAGTATGGCGATGATCAGCAGCACATCGAACAGCCGGCCGGCCGGGGTGTGGGACTGGAATATGATGACAAAGGCCCGCTCCTGCAGTCGGCCCGGGCCCGCCAGGTTTTCACCATCGCTCGGGATCTGGGGGGTATTCATGCCAATAATCTCTCCGTATGGGAAGCCCTGGCCAGGACGTGTTCACGGGCCCGGGGTATCCGCGCATCATAGCCAATTCACGGTATATCAACCAGTTGTTCAACCGGCCGCGGCCATCGAGCCGGGTCCTTCGGCCCCGGCTCAGGAGAGCCCGCGTGGATTGAGCTGTGCAGGTGCCTTGTCGCACTGGCGGCGCCAGCGGGTCAGGGCCACCCTCAGGGCGTGCGCGCGCCAGGTGGACGGCCCGCCCTGACAGGCCGCCAGCAGGGCCTCCAGCTCGACAGCCAG
>JBFHKO010000061.1:0-12307 GCA_041595355.1 Aeromonadaceae bacterium | reverse complement strand
GAAGCGAGCCAGGTCGACTTCGATGTCGGCGGCGATGATGACCAGATCCGCCTGGGCGATATCCTCGGCGGTGAGGCCATTCTTGGCGCCCACCGAGCCGCGGGTTTCAACCTTGACCCAGTGACCCCGTTTCTTGGCTTCGTTCTCGATGGCCTCAGCGGCCATAAAGGTGTGGGCCACGCCGGTCGGGCAGGCGGTAATCGCAACAATACGCTTCATGCTCATAGTTGTGTCCTTGGCTTCCACTTGGTGACGATAAGGCGTGGCTGCCTGCTCGGCATTCTGCAAAAATCCTTTTGCATCCGGCAGGGCCGCTGTTACGTCGGCCTGATAGAGACGTTTGCCGTCGAATCGGGCCAGATCGATCCCGTTGCCCGCGATCACCACCAGATCGGCACCGGCGATATCCTCGGGGCTCAGCGGTCGCATCTCTGCAACCTTGCTGTGACACTCCACCTGGGCTTGCCAACCCAGCTCGGCGGCGGCCTTTTCCAGCAGACCGGCGGCAATGACGCTGTTGGCGATACCACTCGGGCAAGTGGTCACTATGGCTATTTTCATCTGTTCTACCTCAACTCAATCTTGTCACTTCAATCTTCGCCATCAGATCGGCGAGTACATGCTTGTCGGCCACCCCGACGCCCACCTGGGTGACCGCCAGAGCGGACACGGCCGAGGCCAGACGCAGTATGCGGTCGATGGGAAGGTTCTGGCTCAGACCCCAGGTCAGGCCGGCCACCATGGAGTCGCCGGCACCCACTGTGCTGACCACCTCCATGCGCGGCGGACGGGCAGACCACCACTGATCATCCGCCAGCCAGAGCACACCATCGGCCCCCCGGGAGATCACCACATGGGTGATGCCCTGGGCGCGCAGCTCCTGGGCCACCTGCTTCAGATCGGCAACGCTCGGCAGAGGGCGACCGGCCCACTCTTCCAGCTCGTGCTCGTTGGGCTTGACCAGGAAGGGTTTGGCCTGCAGGCCCCGGCTCAGGGCCTGGCCGCTGCTGTCGAAGACCACCTTCTTGCCGCGACGGCCCAGCTCGGCGACCAGCTGCTGGCAACGCTCGGGGCTGATGCCCCGCGGCAGGCTGCCGGCCAGCACGATGTATTCATGCTGCTCAGCCTGCTCCAGCAGATGCTGCTCGAACATCGCCAGCTCGGCTTCCCCCACCTGCACGCCGGGGAAGTTGAGGTCGGTCACGCTGCCATCGGCTTCCACCAGCTTGACGTTGATGCGGGTGGCACCCGGCACCGCCATGAAGTGGTCGGTCATCTCGTGCTGGGCAAACATCTGGCGGAACTCGCCTTCGTTGTCGGCGCCCAGCAGGCCGGTCACCGCCACTTCGGCGCCCAGCCCGCGCAGTACGCGTGCCACATTGATGCCCTTGCCGGCAGGGTGCAGGCTGCCGGACTGCATCAGGTTCACCGCCCCTACCCTCAGCTCCGGCAGGTGACCGGTAAGGTCCAGTGCCGGGTTCAGGGTGACGGTCAGAATCGGCTGTTTCATTCCCCGGCTCCTTCTCCCAGACCGTCTGCCATGGCCTTGCCGATCCGGGCAATGGCCTGCTCGGCATCGGCACCCTGGGCGGTGAACTGCAGACGGTGGCCCTTCTTGACCCCCAGGCTGACCAGTTTCATCAGGCTCTTGGCGTTGACGGCCTTGCCATCGCCATCCAGGTTGGCCACCCAGATCTGGCTGCTGAATTCCTTGGCCACCTTGACCAGCACGGCGCTCGGACGGGCATGCAGACCATGGGGATTGATGACGTCGAAGATCCCTTCCAGACCTTCCTTCGGCTCTTCGCTCAGCAGCTTGACCAGCTCTTCGGCCTTGGCCGGCCACAGCTTGTTCACCTGGCCCTTGGCCAGCAGGTTGATGAGGCAGTCCAGCACCGGTTTGTGCTGGGTATCACAGGCCGCGATGAGCAGCAGGCCCTGTACCGGTTGCTGCTGATGCTGGAAGGCGGCGGCGGGACGCACAAAGGCGACGCCGGTACGGCTCACGCCCTCGGCCACCCGGGAGAGCCACAGCCCCTGACCCAGGAAGCTGGCAGGCTCGGTGGTCACGGTCGCCACGGCGGAGGCGTCGATGGCACCGGGAGTGCGCAGCAGGCCGGCAGCGGCGGCTTGCAGGCTGTTCAAATCGGCGGCCGGGGAGTCCAGCAGCACGGTGGCCGGCTCCAGCAGCAGCGGCTGGGCCTGGGCCTCACCGCTCAGAATGGCCATCAGCTCGGCCGGGCTTTTCACCTGCTTGAGACGCTGGGCCACGCTGTCATCGGAGAGCACGCGGGTCAGCTGGCGCAAAATGCCCAGGTGCTCGTCGGACTTGGCGGCGATACCGATCACCACATGCGCGACCTGGCCCTCGTCACCCCAGACGACGCCGTCGGCGAAGTGCAGGACCTTGACGCCGGTCTGCTGCACCTGGTCACGGGTATCGGTGGTGCCGTGGGGAATGGCGATGCCGTTGCCCAGGTAAGTGGAGGTTTGTGTCTCCCGGACCAGCATGCCGTCGACATAGCCGGCGGTTACCAGCCCGGCGTCGGTCATCAGCTTGGCCACCGTCTTGATGGCCGCGGTCTTGTCGGCTGCGGTGGCACCCAGTTGAACGTCTTTCTGCGCCAGGGTCAGCATGGCGTTTCACCTCTCTACAGGATGATGCGGGATATTCTCTTCCGAATTGAGGCACCCGACTTGGCTTGGGATGTTTCTCGTCAAGGATAGTCAGCTTCCGCTGGGCCCGGACAAAAAAAGTATTCGTTGCTGAGGGTAATGCTGGATCGTTTCAGCAAAATTATCAAGAGCGATTAAAGTATGGTCACCGGGAATTTGACTTAGAGCACAATAATGGCTTAGGGTCTCAGGGTTACTGCGGGGTATCGGAATGAAACTGGAAGAAGTCGCGCGGCTGGCGGGTGTGTCTCGCACCACGGCGAGCTATGTCATCAATGGCAAGGCCGAGCAGCATCGCATCAGCGAAAAGACCCGCGAACGGGTCATGGCGGTGGTCCGGCAATACAACTATCGCCCGGATCAGACGGCCACCGCCCTGCGCCTCGGCAGCAGCCGGCTGCTGGGGTTCATCCTGCCGGATCTGGAGAACACCAGTTACGCCCGCCTGGCCAAGCGCCTGGAGGCCGGCGCGCGCAAATACGGCTTCCAGCTGATCATCACCTGCTCCGACGACGATCCCGAGCTCGAGATGGCCCTGGCGCAGATGCTGGCGGCCCGCCGTATCGATGCCCTGCTGGTGGCCACGGTGCTGGATCCGCATGCGGATTTCTACCGCTCGCTGCAACAGCAGGGGCTGCCGGTGATCGCCATTGACCGGGCACTGGATGATACCTGCTTTGCCTCGGTCATCAGCGAGGATCTGCTTGGTGCCAGCCAGCTCACCGACTCCCTGCTCTGCCAAGAGCCCGCCAGTATCGGCCTCATCGGCGCCGTCCCCGAGCTGGGCATCTCTCAGGAACGGGAACGCGGTTTTCGCAGCGCCCTGCGCGAATCGGCCCCCGGACTGCTACCGCTGATCGCCTACGGCTCGCACTTCACCCGCGAGGTGGGCAGTGAGCTCTGTGCCCGCTGGATCGCCGAGGGGTGCATGCCGGAGGCGCTGCTGACCACCTCCTACTCCCTGCTGGAAGGCGTGCTGGACGTACTGCTGGAGCATCCGGTGCTGCTGCGCCAAACGCGGCTGGCCACCTTTGGCGACAACAGCCTGCTCGACATCCTGCCCATCCGCGTCAATGCCCTGCAGCAGCAATTCAGCCTGATCGCCGAACGGGCCCTGGCACTGGCCATTGCCGCTACCGAGCAGCGCTATCAGACCGGCATCGAGGTGATCCCCCGCCGGTTGAAGGTGCGCACCTAACCCGCGGGCGGCACCCAGCTCACAAATCCCGCCGTTGTGATTTTTATCGCACCATGAGGCGGGATATGCTGAGCCCCCACTCCCTCAGCCTCCAGGATGCCAGCGCGCATGACATTTCCCCTCACCACCCCCTTGCCGAGCAGCAGCCGCCTGATCTTTGGTTGCATGGGCCTTGGCGGCAGCTGGGATGACCAGCCCCTGAGCTCTGCCAATCTGAGCTACGCCCAGGCCGCCGTCGAAGCGGCGCTGGCGATCGGCATCACCCTGTTCGACCATGCGGACATCTATACCCTCGGCAAGGCGGAACAAGCCTTCGGCGCCCTGTTCAAGCAGCAGCCGGCCCTGCGCCAGCAGATGCTGCTGCAGTCCAAATGCGGCATCCTGTTCAAGGACAGCCTGGGGCCCCAGCGCTATGACCTCTCCCAGGAGCACATCCTCGCCAGCGTCGATGCCTCACTGCAGCGGCTGAATACCGATTATCTGGACGTGCTGCTGCTGCACCGCCCGGATCCGCTGCTGCATCCGGCCGAGATCGCCGAAGCCTGGCTCAAGCTGAAACAGGCGGGCAAGGTGCGTCATCTGGGGGTTTCCAACATGCATGCCGGCCAGCTGCGCTGGCTGCGCAGCTACCTGCCGGAGCTGGTGGCCAACCAGCTGGAGATGAGCCTGCTGAAACTGGACTGGCTGGATACCGGCACCTGCTTCAACGACGAGCAGGGGCGCGGCGATCTGGTGTGGGCCGATACCCTGGAATATTGCCAGCGGCATGATATCCAGGTTCAGGCCTGGGGCTCCCTGGCCAAGGGATGGCTGACCGGTGCGGCGCCCAAGGAGGCGCCCACCCGGGTGCATGAGACCCAGCTGCTGGTGACCCAGCTGGCCCAGCGCCACGGGGTGGCGCCGGAGAGCCTGCTGCTGGCCTGGCTGCTGAAGCACCCGGCCCAGATACAGCCGGTGATAGGCACCTCCAACCCGGAGCGTATCCGCGCCTGCGCCGACGCCACCCGCATCGTGCTGAGTCGCGAAGAGTGGTATCAGCTTTACGTCAGCGCCCGGGGTCACCGCCTGCCCTGAAGCCGAGCCGGCGGCACCCCGGTGTCCGTCACATCAGAGGCGTGAGGCCTTGACCTTGCGCCCCTTCAGCTTGCCCTGCTGCAAGCGCTGCAAGGCCTGATGGGCCGCCGCCGCCTGTATGGCCACATAGGCATAACGCTCGGCGATGTCTATCTTGCCCACCTGGGCGGCGGCCAGGCCGCCCTCCCCGGTCAGGGCACCCAGCACATCCCCCGCCCGCACCTTGGCCTGACGTCCGCCCTCTATGCAGAGAGTGACCATCTCTGCCGGCAGGCGCAGCGGCGCCCCCGCGGCCGGCAACTCGCTCCAGCTGACCGGCTGTCCCAGGTAATCCTCCAGCAGGTTGACCCGCTGACTCTCCCCCGGCGTGACCAGGCTGAGCGCCAGACCGCTGGCGCCGGCCCGTCCGGTACGACCGATGCGGTGCACATGGCTCTCCGGCTCCTGGGACACCTCGAAATTGATGACCAGCGGCAGATCCTTGATGTCCAGTCCCCGGGCCGCCACATCGGTGGCCACCAGCAGGGCGGCGCTGCGATTGGCAAAGCGGATCAGGGTCTGATCCCGCTCCTTCTGCTCCAGATCGCCATGCAGTGCCAGGGCGGCGATGCCCGTTTCGCCCAGCGCCTGGGCCAGCACCTGGCAGCCGCGCTTGGTGTTGCAGAAGATGATGCCCGCCGTCGGGCGGTAATGGCCCAGCAGCCGCAGCAGCGCCTCCAGCCGTTTGCGCGGATCGGCCACCTCGAAGAACAGCTGGGTCAGCTGGGCCTCATCCGGCAGGCCGGCGACCCGGATCTCCCGCGCCTGACGCTGATAGGCGGCGCTCAGCTGACGGATCTCCTCGGGGAAGGTGGCGGAGAAGAGCAGGGTCTGCCGCTGACGCGGACAGGCCTGCAGCAGGTGGCGCATCTCGTCGGCAAAGCCCATGTCCAGCATGCGGTCGGCTTCGTCCAGCACCAGTGTCTGCACCGCGGCCAGGGAGAGGCTGCCCTTGGTCAGGTGATCCAGCACCCGGCCGGGGGTACCCACCACGACGTGGGCGCCATGGGCCAGGGAGTCGCGCTGGGGCGCCAGCGGTGTGCCGCCACAGAGGGTCAGCAACTTGATGTTGGGCAGGCAGCGCGCCAGACGGCGGATCTCCTTGCTTACCTGCTCGGCCAGCTCCCGGGTGGGACAGAGCACCAGCGCCTGCACCTGGAACTGGCTCGGCTGCAGGCGCGCCAGCAGGGCGAGGCCGAAGGCCACCGTCTTGCCGCTGCCGGTCTTGGCCTGGGCGATGACATCCTCGCCGGCCAGCAGGGCGGGCAGGCTGGCGGCCTGTATCGGAGTCGGGGTTTGGAAGCCGAGGTCGGCAAGATTATCCAGCAGCGCCGAAGGCAGCGGCAGGGAGGCAAAGGATTCTGGGATCACGGGACAACTCTATGTGGTCGGTAAGCGGAGGCGGCTGAGCCGCCATGACAATGGATCGCGGGCACCTTACCAGATCTGCCGCCCGGATGCGGCGTTTTTGTGAGCACATGGGACGCTCAAGCGGCGCTAAGCCCGCTTTATGTGCCTGCTGAGGGTGCAAAGGCGGGGATGCTGGTGCACCCCGAGGCCCGGATGCCGGCCGGCAGGCCTCCCCCCGCCCGAAAAATGTTAAGAATTCATTTCAGGCACGCTTTCTGCTTAACCCAATTGCAACAATCCGTGTTTCGGGCACCGCTGCCCACCCTCGCCTTAGAGCGGGGGTGGGCTTTTTTTTTGGGCATAGCCGCAAGGACAGCACCAGCATGAAAAAACTGACCCTCATCATCTCCACCCTGCTCCTCACCCAGGCCGCCGACGCGGCCGCCCAGTCCGTCAGCGACGGCCTGAGCGCGGCCCTCAAGGAGGGCGATGCCGCACTGCAGCTGCGTTACCGCTACGAGTTCGTGGATCAGGAGGGCATCGCCAGGCAGGCCGATGCCTCCACCCTCAAGACCCGCTTCACGTGGAACAGCGGCTCCGTCGCCAACCTCAAGGCGCTGCTGGAGGTGGACAACGTCAGCGTCATCGGCGGCGAGCAGTACAACAGCGGCGTCAATGGTCTGAGCCAGTATCCGCTGGTGGCCGATCCCGAGGCCACCGTGCTCAACCAGGCGGCGCTTGGCTACAGCGCCGAACGGTGGGGAGCCACCCTGGGACGCCAGCGCATCCAGCATGGCAACGAGCGCTTTCTCGGCAGCGTGGCCTGGCGCCAGTTGGAGCAGACCTTCGATGCCCTGCGCCTGACCGCCGCCCCCAGCAGCGCCCTCAAGCTGGATTACGGCTACCTGTGGCGGGTCAATACCGTCTTCGGCCCGGAGCACGCCAACGGCAATCTGGATGGCCAGCTGCATGCCCTGCGTGCCGATTATCAGCTGAGCGCAGCCCACAGCCTGAGCGGCTTCGGCTACTACCTGGACTACAACGACCCGGTGGCCCTCTCCTCCGCCACCTATGGCCTGGAATATGCCGGCAGCCTGGCCAGCTACCTGAAGGCCCGTGCCGCCCTGGCCACCCAGAGCGACGTCGGTGACGCCCCGGTGGAGTACAGCGCCCTCTACTACCTGGCCGAGCTGACCGCGACCCTGAACGAGGTCAACCTGAGCCTGGGCTACGAGGTACTGGGTTCCGATGACGGCAAGAAGGGGTTCGCCACGCCGCTGGCCACCGGGCACAAGTTCCAGGGCTTCGCCGACAAGTTCCTGGCCACCCCCGGCAACGGGGTGCGGGATCTCTACGTCGGTCTGGCCGGCAAGCTGCAAAAGCTGGGTTATGGCGTGACCTGGCACCGCTTCGAAGCCGACGCGGGGGGCCAGAAGTACGGCCAGGAGTGGGATCTGCAGGCCAGCTACCCCCTCACCGCCAACCTGAACGGCCTGATCAAGTACGCCCACTACGAGAGCGACGGCTTTGCCACCGACACCGACAAGGCCTGGCTGATGCTGAGCGCCAGTTTCTAACGCCCCTGCGGCCCGCCAGCCGGCGGGCCCTCTTCCCCGACAAACAGCTGCCAGCCGGCCTGCAGCCGCAGCACAGTGGTGAGGCCACAGAGTGCGGCGAAGCCATAGGCCAGGACGCCAAACCATGCCGGCCACAGGCACATGAGCAGGAACAGGCCGATGGTCTCGGTCGCCTCGGTCAGCCCGCCCAGATAGTAGAAGCTCTTGTTCGGGTAAGCCGTGCTGGTGAGCCCCCGCTTGGCGGCAAACACGCCGAAGGCCAGGAAGCTGGAGCCCGTGCCGACGAAAGCGTAGATGAGCACCGCCGCCGGCAGCGCATTGACCGCCGGGTCGGACAGGGCGAACCCCAGCGGCACCGCCGAATAGAACAGAAAATCCAGCACGATATCCAGATAGCCGCCCCGGTCGGTAGGACCGTTCAGGCGCGCCAGGGTGCCATCCACCCCATCCAGCAACCGGTTACCCAGTATGGCCAGCACAGCCCAGCCGGCATGGCCGAAGGCCAGCAACGGCACCACCAGCACGCCCACCCCGAAACCCGCCAGGGTCACCTGGTTGGCACTCACGCCGGCGCGGTGCAATCGCCGCGCCACGGCCAGCTGCAACGGCCGGGTCCAGTTCAGCATCCGTTTATCCAGCATGGGCATCCTCCAGGGCACACAGGGTCAGTATCCGCCCCCCGGGCGGCACATCCGCCGGATCGTGGGTCACCAGCAGGGTGGGAATGGCAAGCCGCGCCACCCGCTCGAACACGAAGTCGCGAAACTGGCCGCGCAGCGCCGCATCAAGACGGGAAAAGGGTTCATCCAGCAGCAGCGCCCTCGGCTCGGCCAGCAGGGCACGCAGCAGGCTGACCCGCGCCCGCTGACCACCGGAAAGGGTGGCCGGATCCCGATCGTGATAGCCCTCCAGGCCGACCTCCGCCAGCACCGTCTCCACCGTCTGCTGCCGGGCGCGGCGCCCCTTCACCCCCTCGGGCAGGGCAAAGGCCAGGTTTTCACCCACGCTCAGGTGCGCAAACAGCAAATCGTCCTGAAACAGGATGCCGATACGACGCGCCTCTATGGGTAATGCCTCCAGCCGCTGCCCCTGGAGGCGGGCCTCGCCAGCGGCGCTGAATGCCGGCGCCAGGGCGCCGATCAGCCAGTTCAGCAACGTCGACTTGCCCACTCCGGAGGGGCCCATCAGGGCCAGCACCTCGCCGCCAGCCACCGTGAAGGAGAGCGGCCCCAACAGGGGGGCGCCTCCCTTGCTGAGCACCAGATCCTGCACCTGCAACATCAGCGTCTCCTCATGCCAGGCCACGCCGATGCCGGGCGCGCCAACGCGGCCACCAGGCCGCCAAACCAAAAGCCAGCAACGGCAGCACTGTCTGCAACAGCGATTGCACCGCCAGCACCGACCGATTGCCGCCGGCACTCAGGGCCACCGCCTCCGTGGTCACGCTGCTGAAGCGACCGGCCCCGGCGAACAGCGTCGGCAGATACTGGGCCACGCTGACCGCAAAACCCACCGCCACCGCCGCCAGTATCGGCCGCAGCAACAGCGGCCACTTGACCGCCAGACAGGCCTGCCAGCGGCTGTGCCCCAAAGCGCGAGCCGTGAGCAGCAACCGCTCATCGAAGGCCCGATAGGGGCCCGTCAGCAGCAATATCATGTAGGGCAATACCCAGGCCAGATGGCTCCAGATCACGCCGACGAGGCGGCCATCCAGCCGCAGGTGCAGCAACACCCCGTATTGGGCCGCCGCCAGCGGCAAGGCCGGCAGGATCAGCGGCGCATAGAGCCAGCCCTGATAACGGCGCGGCCCCCACTCCAGCCACAGCAGCGCCAGCGGCAAGGCCAGCAGTATGGCGCCCCCGGCAAGTGCCAGGGTGATCAACAAGGGTTCCAGATCGGCATTCAGCCAATGCAGGGCGCTCAATTGACTGGGCCAGAGGGCGGGAAAAAACCAGCCGCGGGCCAGCGACCAGAGCGCCAGCAGCAGCAGGGCGGCCCACCCCGGCACGATCACCAGCCAGGGCAGCAGGCCCATGACGCCCGCACCAGCGGAGCGCCGCCGGCGACCGCGCGGGTAACGCCGGCAACGGCGCCAAAGCTGCCAGAGCCCGGCCCCCAGCCCGATCAGCAGCGCCAGTAACCCCAGCAACACCACGGCGACGGCGCTGCCCAGGGCCTGCTGCTCCGGACGCGGATCGCTCAGCCACTGCCAGCCCAGCACCGCCAGGGTCGGCGGCGTCGAGGGTCCCAGGATCAGCGCCATGTCCACCACCGACAGCCCGTAGGCCAACACCGCCACCAGCGGCCAGCCCAGGTGCGGCAGCAGCTGGGGCAGCAGGATGTATCGCCACAACTGCCGGCGACCGTAGCCCAGGCTGGCCGCCACCACCCACTGACGCTGGATGCCCTGCTCCCCCAACAGCGCCGCCAGCGCCCAGAGCAGGAACCAGCACTCCTTGAGGGCCAGCGCCAGCAGCAGGCTCAGGCCATGGGGATCCTGCACCGTGACCCACTGGGGCGGGCTCAGCCAGCCGAACAGGGCGGCCAGCAGGCGCGCCAGCCAACCGGAGGGCGCCAGCAAGAAACCCAGCCCCACCGCGAAGGCGACGTGGGGAAAGGCCAGCAGCAGGGGCAATTGCCCCTGCAACCGCCGCCAGCCGATACCCGGATAGAGAACGACCGCCAGGGCCCAGGCCAGCAGCAATGCCAGCAGGGTGGAACCAACGGCAGAGAAGATACTCACCTGCAGGGCGGCCGGCAGCTGCCCCTCCCCCAGCAGCTGCCGCCACACGCCAGGCGACAATGCCGGCCAGAGGATCCACAGCAACCCCGGCACCAGCGGCAGCAGCACCAGGGCGACACCGAGTCGGGCCATCCAGGCCGGCCAGCCCCCGTTCGCCGCCGGCACAGCCATGGGGCGGCTCAAGCGCGCTCCCAAAGCTCAGCGCTGGCCGTAGCGTTGCAGCCAGGCCGTTTCCAGGGCGGCCACCCAGCTGGCATGAGGCTCCGCCAGGGTCGGCACCGCCTCGGCCAGGGCACCGGCGGGGGCCGCGGCAAACAGGGCGCGCTGCTCGGCCGGCAGGCTGGCGACATCCAGCACGCTGGGATCGCCCCAGACCGCCACCTGGGCCTTGCGCGCCTGGGCCTCGGGGGAGAGCAGGAAGTTGGCCACCACCTGAGCCCCCGCCCTGGCGCGGGCATTGAAGGGAATGGCCAGGAAATGCACGTTGCCCAGCATGCCGCGGCTGAAACCGAAGCTATAGGCCGTGGCCGGCAGCTGGCCGCCGGCGATCAGGTTGGCCGCCTCGTTGGGGTTGAAGGTCATGGAGAGATGCAGCTCCCCATCGGCCAGCATCTGATGCATCTCGGCGATGCCGGCCGGAAATGCCTTGCCATCCCGCCACAGGGCCGGATGCAGCTCATCCAGATAGCGCCACAGGGGCGCAGTGGCGCGGGCAAAGCCGGCCTCGCTGACCGGCTGCGCCAGCAGGGCCGGCTCGGAAGTCAACTCCAGCAGCAGTTGCTTGAGGAAGGTGGAACCATGAAAAGCCGGCGGCTTGGGGTAGGTGACGCGCCCGGGATGCGCCCGGGCAAAGGCCAGCAGCTCGGCCGCGGAGCGGGGCGGCGTCGGGGTGCGCTGCCCATCGGCAATCAGGGTCAGCTGCGCCGAGCCCCAGGGAGCCTCCAGGCCGGCGGTCGGCTCGGAGAAATCGCTGCGCACCGGCTTGGCGGTATCCACCAGGCGCCAGTTGGGCAGGCTCTCGGCCCAGGGGCCATACAGCAGCCCCGCCTGCTTGAGAGCACGAAAATTTTCGCCATTCACCCACAACAGATCCACGGAGCCATCCTGCTCGCGACCGGCAGCCTGCTCGGTCTGAATGCGCTTGACCACCTCGGCCACATCCTGGATCTTGACGTGGCGCAGCGTCACCGCGTAGCGGTCACTCACTTCCCTCGCCGCCCAGTCGATGTAGGCATTGATGGCTTCACCACCGCCCCAGGCGTTGAAATAAACGGTCTGGCCCCGAGCCTGCCGCTCGATGCTCGTCCATTCGTCGTTGGCGACGGCGCTGCCGGCCAGCAACAGCCACAGTGCCGAGATCAGATATCCACGCATGCGTCCTTTCCTTATGCCTGATTGACTCTTCGTGAGTCCCGTTATCCTTGCGTCACACCTACAGTGTGAGGCGCAATCGACGCGCCGTACCGCCGACGGGGCGAAACTGTGATCCCGGCGGGCGGGCCTGGCATCGCACTGTGCCAGAGCGCACCCCGCCTCAGTCGAGGGAGCCGGGCGCCCGCGAGGCCTCCCCCCTGGCGCAGCCGCCGGCGCTCAGGCGCAACACCCTCATGTGCAGCTCGAAAATGCGGCATGCCGGACACATCAGCAGAT
>JBFHKO010000060.1:0-12656 GCA_041595355.1 Aeromonadaceae bacterium | reverse complement strand
GAGCAGGGCTCCTGCCGGCAGGGTGACCACCCAGGAGACCACGATGTTGCGCACCATCTCCAGATTGATGGCGGCGATACCGCGGGCCAGGCCGACCCCCAGGATGGCGCCCACCAGGGTCTGGGTGGTGGAGATGGGCAGGCCGGTGCCGGAGGCGATCACCACGGTGCTGGCGGTGGCCAGCTGGGCGGCAAAGCCGCGGCTGGGGGTGAGATGGGTGATGCCGGTGCCGACCGTGGCCATCACCTTGTGGCCCATGATGGCCAGACCCAGCACTATGCCGATGGCCCCCAGGGGCAGTACCCACCAGTCGATACGGCTCTTGGCCACAATCTCGCCGGCATGCGAAATGGTGGAGACCACGGCGGAGAGCGGCCCGATGGCGTTGGCCACGTCGTTGGAGCCGTGGGCAAAGGCCATGGCGCAGGCGGTGACGATCATCAGCACGCCAAATACCTTTTCGACGTTGGCGTAGTGCATCTTGAGATCATCCAGGGCATTGAAACGCAGGCGGCGAATGTAGAGCCAGCCGCCGAGTCCTGCCAGCAGCGCCAGCAGCAGGGACCAGGAGAGACTCTGCACCACATCCAGATGCAGCCCCACATGCTTGAGCCCCTTTTGCAGGGTCACCAGCGCAATCACCAGAGCCGTCAGGAAGATATAGACGGGGCCATAGCGTTTGGCGTTGGCCAGGGGGGCATCGGTGTTGAAGATGTATTTCTGAACGCTCATGAACAGCAGGTAGGCCAGCAGGCCGGAGAGCGCCGGGGTCACGATCCAGGAGCCGATGATGCCGCCGAACTTGCCCCACTGCACCGACTCGGGACCGACGCTTATCATGGCGAAGCCGACGATGGCACCGATGATGGAGTGAGTGGTGGAGACCGGCCAGCCGTAGTGGGAGGCCAGCACCAGCCAGAGGCCGGCGGCCAGCAGGGAGGCGATCATGCCCAGCACCAGCACATCCGGTTGCCCGACAAAGGCGGCGGTGTCGATGATGCCATCCTTGATGGTGGCGGTGACCTCGCCGCCGGCCAGATAGGCGCCGGCAAATTCGAAGATCATGGCGATGATGATCGCCTGGCGAATGGTCAGCGAGCGGGTGCCTACCGAGGTGCCCATGGCATTGGCCACGTCGTTGGCACCAATGCCCCAGGCCATCAGGAAGCCGAACGTGGCGGCGAACAGCATCAGGTAAGTGCCGTAGTTGGCAATCATTTCCATGCGAATACCCTTTTGATCGAGTTAGCTGCGAGCCAGCATGAGTTCCAGGCGTGCGCCGACGCACTCCGCCTGGTTGGCCAGATCGCCGATGGTTTCCAGCAGCTTGTAGAGGAACATGACATCGACGGGATTGAAGCGGGCCTCGATCTCCAGCAGTCGGCGGCGCAGCTCGACTTGCAGGCGATCCGTATCATCCTCGATGAGATCCAGCTCGTGGACCATGCTCTCGACCAGGTCGACCTCGCGGCCCCGGAAGCCGGTTTCCAGCAATTCATCCAGCTCGCCGATGGCGCGGGCCGCCAGGGCGGTGGCATCGATGCAGCGGGTCAGATATTGGGTGAAGTCTTCGTTGAGCTCGGCCGGGATGGCCAGCTGCCGTCCCAGTACCAGGCCGACGATCTCCTTGGCCCGGTTGGCAATGAGATCCTGCTCGACCAACAGCTCCAGCAGATCGGTGCGTGCCAGCGGCATGAAGAGCCCGCGGGGCAACTTGAGGCGGATCTCCCGCTTGAGAAGATTGGCCTCTTTTTCCAGTTGCTGGATTTCGGCATGCAGCTGCTCGGCCCGGCTCCAGTCATCCTCGCTGATGGCCAGGAAGAAGGGCAGCAGCCGCTCGCAGCAGCCTTGTACCCGCTCGATGTGTTTCTGCAGGGGTTTGATGGGGGACTTGGCAAAGAGTCCCAAAATGGTATTAACTGGCATGACAACACCTGTAGTGGTGGAATTCGAAGCACCTGATAACCAAGGCGCGCATGCTAACCCAAGTTTCCAGGCATGAAAACCGCGCCGTCTCATCCCAGTGTACTCATTGCCCACTGTCAGTGCAGCGAATTGCGTTGCATCAAAATTCCCTCACGTTCGGATGTCCCAATGGATACAGAAATAGAACTCAAGTTTGTGGCCACCCAGGATATGGCCGAGCCCCTGGCTGCCCTGCTGCAGCGCTACCCCATCCGGAGCCAGGATGATGCCCAGCTGGGCAACATCTACTTTGATACCGAGGATCGGCGCCTGCGTGGCTGGGATTGCGGCCTGCGGGTGCGCAGCCGTGATGGCCATCACGAGCAGACCATCAAGACCGCCGGTCAGGTGGTCGGCGGCCTCTATCAGCGCCCCGAGTACAATCTGCCGGTCAACGGCGAGTGGCCCGAGCTGGCCGCCTTTCCGGCCGATATCTGGCCCTCGGGCACCGATGTCGGTGCCCTGCAGGGGGCGCTGCGGCCCCTGTTCCGCACCGATTTTCGTCGCCGCTCCTGGCGCATAGAGGCCGCCGAGGGCGTCGAGATCGAGGTGGCCTACGATCAGGGGCAGGTTGGGGTCGACGAGCGGCAGGTCCCCCTGTGCGAGGTGGAGCTGGAGCTTGTCCGTGGCCCGGCCCGCAGCCTGTTTGACTTGGCCGCCGAGCTGGTGCAACTGGGCGGACTGCGGCTTGGCAGTGTCTCCAAGGCTCAGCGCGGTTACCAGCTGGCCGGCCTGTCGCCGGCGCCGGACATCAAGCGCATGGGCTTTGCTCCGGTCAACGCCCAACTGACGGCCGGCGAGGCTCTCTTCACCGTGCTGCAATACGGTCTCAACCACTGGCAATATCACGAAGAGCTGTTCATGAGCCAGCCGACGCTGGCGGCGCTGGCCCAGCTGCGTAACGGGGTCGGTCTGCTGCAGCAGGCCCAGGCCATCTTTGCGGATCTCTATGTCAGCCTGGGCCCGAGGCCCTGGCAGGAGGAGCTGCGCTGGCTGGAGGGCGAGTTTCATTGGCTGGACGAGGCGTTGACGCTGCAGCGGCTGACGGCCGAGCGCGGCCATTACCTGCGCCCATTGCAGTGCCAGCAGGAGCTGCTGGCCGTACTGCAGGCCGAGCAGGCGGCCCTGCCTTCCCTGGAGAGCATGCAGGCCCTGTTGGTGTCGCCGCGCTACGCCCGCCTGGTGCTGGCCATTTCCGCCTGGCTGTATGACAAGCAGGCGCTGATGGAGGCCGATAGCCCCCAGATGCGCGCCCCGGTGTGCGAGTTCGCCAGCCAGCAGCTGCGACTCAGCTGGCGCGAACTGCACGAAGGCGATCTGCTGGCGCCCAGTCTGGATTACTCCGGCTACCTTTCCCTGGTGGGCAAATTGCGACGCAATCTGCTGGTCGGGGTCAGTTTTGCGGCCCTCTATGATCAGGAGCAACAGCAGGGCTTTCGCCTGCCCTGGCTCGGCATGCTGCACCGCATGGAGGAACTGGAGCATTTCGAGGTGCTGGATCGCCTCTGTGGCCAGCTGGCCACCCCGGCCCGCCTGGAGCTGGCCGAATGGTTGACCGCCCAGGTGACGCCGCGGTTGCTGGAGCTGGATCAGGCGCGCCTGCAGGCGCTGAACATGCCCCCCTACTGGGAGCCGCCTGCCGGCGCGGCGGAGCGCGATTAGCCAGCGGGAGCCGGCAGGGCTCCCGTTGCATTTTGATGGGCGGACGGGATCCGGCCCGGTGTTTTAGGCGGCCGAGGCTGCCGCTGGCGTCCGGGGATGCTAGATTGGCCCCCAGATGTCCCGTTTTCTCCCCGAGGTACCCATGACCATGCTTCCCCCCGAACTGCAGGCGCAGGCCGAGCGCCAGTGGCAGCGCTACCAGGCGGCCGCCACGCCCGAGCAGCTGGGTGGCCTGCCTACCGACAAGCACGATTTGCTGCGGGCCTTCGGCCTGTCGGATTTCATCGCCGAGTCCTGCATCCGCTACCCCGAATTGCTGCCGCAACTGCATGCCAGCGGCGAACTGGAGCAGACCGAGCGGCGCGCCACCTATCAGCCGGCATTGGCGGCGCTGCTGGCCGATGTCGGAGAGGAGGAAGCGTTCAAGCGCGCGCTGCGGCGCTTTCGCTGTCGCCACATGCTGGTCATCGCCTGGCGGGAGCTGCTGGGGCGGGCGGAGGTGGAGGAGAGTTTTCATCATCTCAGCGCCCTGGCCGAGGTGCTGATCTGCGGCGCCGAGCAGTGGCTGCACGCGCGCCTCTGCGCCGAATTCGGCGTGCCGGTGGATGCCGAGGGACAACCGCTGCGACTGCAGATCCTCGGCATGGGCAAGCTGGGGGGCGGCGAGCTCAACTTCTCCTCCGACATCGATCTCATCTTCAGCTTCCGGGAAAACGGCCAGACCCGGGGCGGACGCCGCACGCTGGAGAATCAGGCGTTCTTCATCCGCCTCGGCCAGCAACTCATCAACGCCCTGCATCAGCCCACGGTCGATGGTCAGGTGTTCCGGGTGGACATGCGGCTGCGCCCCTTTGGCGAGGCCGGCCCGCTGGTGGTCAGCTTTGCCGCGCTGGAAGATTATTATCAGCAGCATGGCCGCAACTGGGAGCGCTACGCCATGGTCAAGGCGCGGGTGCTGGGGCCGGCCAGTGCCGATGGCCAGGCGCTGGCCCAGTTGCTGCACCCCTTTGTCTATCGCCGCTATGTCGATTTCAGTGCCATCGATGCCCTGCGCAAGATGAAGGGCATGATCGAGGCCGAGGTGCGGCGCAAGGGGCTGCGGGACAACATCAAGCTGGGCGCCGGCGGCATCCGCGAGCTGGAGTTCATCGTCCAGGTCTATCAGTTGATCCGCGGCGGTCGCGAGCCGGGGCTGCAGGTGCGTCATCTGCCGGAGGCCCTGGCGGCGCTGGGCTCCCTCGGTGGCCTGCCATCCGGGACGGTGGCGCGGCTGCAGCAGGCCTACCGCTTCCTGCGCCGGGTGGAAAACGTGCTGCAGGAGATCGGCGATCAGCAGACCCAGACCCTGCCCGGCAACGAACGTGATCGGCTGCGGCTGGTGGCCGCCTTGGGGTTTGCCGACTGGACGGCCTTTTACCAGGCGCTGCAACAGACCCAGACGCTGGTGCATCATGAGTTTCGCGTCGTGGTGGGGGAGAGCGAAGAGGCGGGCAGTGGTGTGGCCCAGGTATGGCAGGATATCTGGCAGACGCCGCTGGAGCAGGCCGAGCTGGCCGCCTGGCTGGAGGAGCAGTCAATGGCCCAGGCACCCGCCCTGGCCGAGGCGCTGTTGCGCTTTCGCCAGGAGAGCCAGCGCCGGCAGATGGGTCCCCAGGGGCGGGAGGCATTGGGACGCCTGATGCCGGCGCTGCTGGCCGAGCTGGTCACCCAACCGCAGCCGGCGGCCCTGTTCGAGCGGTTGCAGCGGCTGCTGGGGCAGATCGCCACGCGTACCGCCTACCTGCAGCTGCTGGTGGAAAACCCGGGTGCCCTGGGGCAGTTGCTGCGTCTGTGCGCAGCCAATGCCCTTATCGCCCAGCAGCTGGCGCGCTATCCGCTGCTGCTGGATGAGCTGCTGGATCCGGCCCAGCTCTACCATCCGACACCGCTGCAGGAATACCGCGATGAGTTGCGCCAATATTTGCTGCGCGTGCCGGAGGAGGATGTGGAGCAGCAGATGGAGGCACTGCGCCAGTTCAAGCAGATCCAGCTGCTGAAGATTTCCGCCGCCGACATCGCCGGTGCCCTGCCCCTGATGCAGGTCAGCGATCACCTGACCTGGCTGGCCGAGGCCATCATCGAGGAGGTGGTCAACCAGGCCTGGAGCCAGGTCAGTGCGCGCTACGGGGTGCCGCCCCACTGCGCCCGCAGCGGCGAGCGCGGCTTCGCGGTAATTGGGTATGGCAAGCTGGGGGGCATCGAGCTGGGCTACGGCTCGGATCTGGATCTGGTGTTTCTGCATGGCGATGAGGTCGAGGGGCTGACCGAGGGCGCGCGGCCCATCGATGTGCGCCAGTTCTATGGCCGTCTGGCCCAGCGTATCCTGCACCTGTTCAGCGCCCGTACCCCTTCCGGGCAGCTCTATGAGGTGGATATGCGCCTGCGCCCCTCCGGCGAGGCCGGCCTGCTGGTGTCATCCCTGGCGGCTTATGAGCGCTATCTGCTGCAGGAGGCCTGGACCTGGGAGCATCAGGCCCTGGTGCGGGCCCGGCTGGTGCAGGGCGAGCCGGCCATGGCGGCCGCGTTCCAGCGCATCCGCAGCAAGGTGCTGAGCCAGCCTCGGGAGCGGAGCGCATTGCAGGCCGAGGTGCGGGAGATGCGGGCCAAGATGCGTACTCACCTGCTGCGGGGCAGCGCCGAGCAGTTCGATCTCAAGCAGGGCGCCGGCGGCATGGCGGACATCGAGTTCATGGCCCAGTTCTTGGTGCTGGCCCACGCCGCCGAGCATGCCGACACGCTGCCTCGCTGGTCTGACAATGTGCGTATCTTCGAGGCGTGCGTGGCGGCGGGGGTGCTGGCGCCGGCGGCGGCAGCGGGGCTTACCGCCGCCTATCTGGCCATCCGCGATCTCAGTCACCGCTGCAGCCTTTCCGGCGAGTCACGGCTGGTGGGCGCCGAGCAGTTGCTGGCGGAGCGGGCCCGGGTGACGGCCCTGTGGCAGCAGTTGCTGGAGACGGCGCCGGCCTGAGCCGGCCGGCTCAGTAGCGGTAGGTCTCGCCGGGCGGCACCGTCTTGAAGCGGCGGTGCAGCCACATGTACTGGGCGGGTGCCTGGCGGATGGCGGCCTCCATCACGGCGTTGGTGAGGCGGGCGTCCGTCTCGTCATCACCGCTGGGGTAGCCATCGAGCGGCCCCTCCAGCACCAGCCGGTAGCCGCCGCTCGGCAGGCGGATGTTGTAGCAGGGCAGCACCACGCAGTGTTTGACCCGCGCCAGGGTGGCGGTGCCGGTGATGGTGGCGGTCTGCTCTACGGCGAAGAAGGGCACGAAGACGCTGGCGTGGGCGCCATAGTCGTGATCCGCCGCGTACCAGAGCGCCTCGCCGCGGCGCAGCGCCTTGATCATGCCCTTCACGTCGGTGCGGTCCACCAGGTACTTGTTGCTGCGGCAGCGGCCGTGGTACTGGGCATATTCCAGCACCGGATTGGTGTTGGGGCGGTAGACGCCCACTCCGGGGCGCAGCAGCCCGAACATGCGCGCATTCAGCTCCAGGGTCAGGAAGTGGCCCGACAGCAGCAGCATGCCCTGTCCTGCCGCTTCGGCGGCGCGGACATGCTCCTCACCCTCCACCCGCATCAGCCGGCGGATGCGGGCATCCGGCCAGAACCAGGCCATGCCGGTTTCCAGCACCGCGCAGCCGACGTTTTCGAAATTCTCGGTCAGCACCTGCTCGCGGCGCGCCGCGCTCCACTGCGGGAACGCCAGCTCCAGATTGCGCCGCGCGATCCGCACTCGCGATCTCAGCAGCGGGCGGGCCAGGCGGCCGAGGCCGCGCCCCAGCGCCATCAACCAGGGGTAGGGCAACTGGACCAGCAGCCAGAGCAGCCCCAGTCCCAGCCACTGCAACCAGTAGCGGGGATGGAAGAGGGCGGCCTGCAGACGGGGTTCGGGGGTCGGGCTCATCAAGCAACTCCTGGGCCTGAATAGGGAAGGCGGCGATTTTAGCAGAATAGCCGGTGGGGATGCGAATCGGCCCCCCGCTTGTGGTAGACTGCCGGGCGAATTTTGCTTGCGAGAGTCGAGAGCCGTACCCATGAAGATCAGCCTGCCCGATTTTGACAAGGCCCAGGTGCTGGTGGTTGGCGACGTCATGCTGGATCGTTACTGGCATGGCCCCACCAGCCGTATTTCTCCCGAGGCGCCGGTACCGGTGGTCAAGGTGGAGCACAGCGAAGAGCGTCCCGGCGGCGCGGCCAACGTCGCCCTCAACGTGGCGGCGCTCGGTGCCGGCTCGGTGTTGCTGGGCCTCACCGGCCAGGATGAGGCCGCCGAGGCGCTGGAGCGCACCCTGCAGGCGGTGGGTGTCCGCTCGGCCTGTGTGCGGGTGGCCGATTTTCCCACCGTGACCAAGCTGCGCATCCTGAGTCGCAATCAGCAACTGCTGCGCCTCGACTTCGAAGAGGGGTTTCACGCCGTGGATCCGGCGCCGTTGCTGGCGCGCATCCAGGCCGAGCTGCCCCAGGCCGGGGTGATGATCCTCTCCGACTATGCCAAGGGGGCCCTGGCAGCGGTGCGCGACATGATCGCCCTCGCCAGGGCCGCCGGGGTGCCGGTGCTGGTGGATCCCAAGGGCACCGATTTCGAAAAATACCGCGGCGCCACCCTGCTGACCCCCAACATGTCCGAATTCGAGGCGGTGGTGGGCAAGGTGGGCAGCGAGCAGGAGCTGGTACAGCGCGGCCTGGAGCTGGTCGAGCGCTTCGATTTCCAGGCGCTGCTGGTGACCCGCTCCGAGCACGGCATGACGCTGATCCGGCGTGGCCAGGATGAGCTGCACCTGCCGGCCCAGGCCCACGAGGTGTATGACGTCACCGGCGCCGGTGATACGGTGATCGGCACCCTGGCTGCCGCCGTGGCTGCCGGCAAGTCGTTGGACGAGGCCTGCGCCCTGGCCAATGCCGCCGCCGGCATAGTGGTCGGCAAGCTGGGCACCTCCACCGTCAGCCCGGTGGAGCTGGCGACCGCCGTCTATGCCGAGCAGGAGTCCGGCTTCGGCGTGCTCGGCGAGCATCAGCTCAAGGTGGCGGTGGAGGCCGCGCGTCGGCGCGGCGAGCGGATCGTCATGACCAACGGCTGTTTCGACATCCTGCATGCCGGCCATGTGGCTTACCTGCAGCAGGCGCGCAAGCTGGGTGACCGCCTGATTGTCGCGGTCAATGACGATGATTCGGTGCGTCGCCTCAAGGGCGCGGGTCGGCCGGTGAATCCGGTGGAGCGGCGCATGGCGGTGCTGGCGGCGCTCGGCGCCGTCGACTGGGTGCTGCCCTTTGGCGAGGATACGCCCCGGCGGGTGATCGCCGAGATACTGCCGGATCTGCTGGTCAAGGGCGGCGACTACCTGCCCGAACAGATCGCCGGTCACGACGAGGTCATTGCCAATGGCGGCCAGGTGCGGGTGCTCAACTTCGAGGATGGCTGCTCCACCAGCGCCATCATCAAGACCATACTCCAGCACTCGCACTGAGTTGGTGCGCGGCAAACGAACGGGCCACCCCTACGGGGTGGCCCGTTGTCGTTGGGCCGGAGGCGTCTACGCCAGCAGCCGGCGCACGAAGTTGGGTAACGCCAGCACCCCCACATGGGTGTCGCCGTTGTAGTAGTGAAGGCCGTCGATGCCGCGGTCGGCCAGCCGCCGCTCCACCTCCTCGGCGCTCAACGCCTTGGGATCCAGGCTGCGGCTGGCACAGGCCATGCCCCAGAGGCCGCCGTAGAGGGCGATGGGCACCAGGTAGGGGCGCACCAGCGGGAACACCGCCTTGAGGTTGCCGAGCAGGCGCTGAAAACGCTGGGGATGGAACTGCGGCGAGCCGATGTGCAGGCTCAGCAGGCCGTTGTCACCCAGCAGGCGGGCGCAATCCTCGAAGAAGGCCCGGGTGTAGAGGGGTTCGGCAAAGCCCTGGGGGTCGGTCAGATCCAGCACTATGAGATCGAACGGCTCCCGGCTCTCGGCCACATAGGCCAGGCCGTCGCCTATTTTCAGCTCCAGGCGCGGATCCTCGAACGCCCCCTGATGCACCTTGTCGAAGTAGCGGCGTGCCATCGTCACCACCCCCTCATCCAGTTCGCACAGGACCAGCCGCTGCAGTTCGCGGTATTTCAGCAGCTGCCGGGCCGAGCCGCCATCGCCACCGCCGATGATCAGTGCCTGGCGCGGGGCGGGGTGGGTGATGGCGGGCAGGTGGTTGAGGTTTTCATGATAGAACCACTCGTCGGCCTCCGAGGTCATCATGTAGCCGTCCAGGCGGAAGATGCGCCCGAACTGCGGCGTCTCCATCACCTCCACATGCTGGTAGGCTGTCTGGAAGTCGGCCAGGGTCTCGCCGGCGGCAAAGACGCAGCCCACGTGTTCGGTCAGCCACTCGGTGATCTGCTGATTGCTCATGCCGCCTGCTCCGGTTTGGCCGGCAGGCTGCCGCGCTCGACCTGTCGGCAGAGGGGCTGGCGAGGGGCGAAGGCGTGGCGCAGTTGTTCGTAGAGCCATTGGGCCTTGGGCGTGTTGTCCATGCTGTAGTTGCAGACGAAGATATCCAGCGAGACGTAGCGGTGCTCCGGCCAGGTGTGCAGGGTGAAATGGGATTCGGCCAGCACTATGGCACCGGTGGCACCCTGTGGCTCGAACTGGTAGAAGCTTTCACCGACGATGGTGAGGCCGGATTCCCGAACTTTCGCCAGACAGAAATCGCGCAGCCGGTCTGCACGATTCAGCAGGTCAGGATCTCCTTCGCAGTGAAAAAACTCGGCGAGCAGATGTGAGCCTTGCATTGTGATTCTCCTTGTTGGGACTGCGCCCGGGCGCAGTGTCATGAGGTCGCCATGACCAGCGCTATACCTGATGGCGGCTCGGCCCCGCGTGGGGCGCGGGCGGAGCCGGCCGGCTGTGCACCTCGATTGCGATGAGGGTTATTTGGTACCGGTCGGGCGGCCTCGCCGGCTGGCGAGGCGATGCGCGACCGGGTCATGGTTCAGCCCTGGGCCGGCTGCGGGCTCAACCCCTGGTTGATCTCCAGCAGATCCTGCTCGTTCAGGCTGCCGGCGGTCTGCTTGAGCTGCAGGGTGCCGAGGATGTAGTTGTAGCGTGCGTCGGAAAGCTGTTGCTTGGCCGAGTAGAGCTTGCTGGTGGCATCCAGCAGATCCACCACAGTGCGGGTGCCCACCTCGTAACCGGCGCGGGTGGCGGTGAGGGCGCTTTCGGCTGAGATCACCGACTGCTGGAAGGCGCGCACCGTGCCGATGCTGGCATGGACGTTGTTGTACGTGCGATACAGGTCGGCCTGTACCTGACGGAAGGCCCCCTCCAGCTGCTCGCTGGCGGCCACGAAGCCATACTGGGCCTGCTGTACCCGGGCATCCACGGCGCCGCCGTTATAGAGCGGCAATGTGAAGTTGAGCCCTACACTGGCCTGGTTGAGGGTACCGTCGGTATAGGCGCTGTTCTCGTATTCGCTGTAGGTGGAGTCGAGGCCGGAGGTCAGATCCAGGGTTGGCTCATGGCCGGTCTGGGCAAGATCGATCTGCTGCTTGGCAATATCCTTGGCGATGCGCTGCCGGTGCAGGTTCAGGTTTTCCTCCTCCGCCAGCCGCATCCAGTGGCTGACCGGCTCGCCGAGGGGGGCGGGGGCAAAACGCTCGGTATTCAGGCCGTCCAGGGCCCGGTGATCGCGACCGGTCAGCTGGCGCAGTGTCTCGAGGCTGTTGGTCAGCGCATTTTCCGCGACTATCACGTCGGCGGTGGCCAGATCGTGGGCCGCCTTGGCCTCGTGCACGTCGGTGATGGCAATCATGCCGACGTTGTAGCGCTGCTGGGTCTCCTCAAGCTGCCGCTGCAGGGCCTGCTCGTTGGCCTGCACATATTCCAGCTTGTCCCGGGCCGCCAGCACCGCGAAATAGGCCTGGGCGCTGCGCAGTATCAGCCCCTGTTTTTCCAGGTTGTAGCCGACGTCCGCCTGGGTGGCGGCCTTCGCGCTGAGATCGCTGTTCAGCCAGTTGCTGCGCCGGTAGAGGGCCTGTGAGAGTCCCAGGCTGGCGCCGGCGACGGCGGCAGTCTGCTGGTTGCTCATGTTGCTTTTCTGGTAGCCCAGGTCGGCGCCCAGATTGATTTGTGGCAGCATGGCGGCCCGGCTCTCGCCTATTTTGGCAAAGGCCTGATCGCGCAGGGCCTTGGTGGACAGCAGCTGGGGATCCTTTTCCAGGGCCAGGCGATAGATGTCGATGAGGTTCTCAGCCTGGGCATGGCTGGCCAGTCCAAGAAGGATCAGGCAGGAAAGAAGGGGCTTGTTCATGGGAATGGGATTCTCCGGTTGCCCCGCGAAGGGCTGGGGTGAAAACGGGTGGCCGCCTGCCGGCAATGCCTCGCGGAGGCTGGCTGGGGGCATCATTCAACTCTTGCGACTTGCTACTATAGCCCGGTTGGCGGCAAAAAAAATACCGCGGGTATTACCATTGGCATGCCGATGAGGGTAACCTGCCCCCTGAGCGCCGGGTAAGCAGACCGGCGATATGGACCTTGGAGAGTGCGCATGTCTCAGACCCCCTTGCCTCAGGATCAGCATTTCGGCCACGATGATGTCGAGATCCTGGAGTGCAAGCCCTGCTACCAGGGCTTCTTTCGCATGAACAGTTATCGCCTGCGCCACAAGCTGTTTGCCGGTGGCTGGAGCGCCCCCCTGACCCGGGAGCTCTTCGAGCGCGGCCATGCCGCCGCCCTGCTGCCCTACGACCTGGAGCGGGATCAGGTGGTGCTGCTGGAGCAGTTCCGCATCGGTGCCATCGACACCGGCGCCACCCCCTGGTTGCTGGAAATGGTGGCCGGTGTCATCGAGCCTGGCGAGCAGGCCAGCGAGGTGATCCACCGGGAAGCCATGGAGGAAGCGGGCCTCACGGTTGGCGACTGCGAGTTCGCCCTCTCCTATCTGGTCAGCCCGGGCGGGACCTCGGAGCGCATCGACGTCTTCGTGGGACGGGTGGATGCCAGCCTGGCCGGTGGTCTGCACG
>JBFHKO010000059.1:0-12678 GCA_041595355.1 Aeromonadaceae bacterium | reverse complement strand
TGGCGCTGTTCAAGTTCACCCAGGCGATACTGGCGGGCCAGCCCATCGACGTATACAACTTCGGCGACATGCGCCGGGACTTCACCTATATCGATGACATCAGCGAGGCGGTGGTGCGCCTGAGCGACCAGATCCCCGCGCGCGACCCGGCCTGGACGGTGGAAGGCGGCAGCCCGGCCCAGAGCTCGGCGCCCTATCGGGTCTACAACATCGGCAACAGCGAGCCGGTGCGGCTTACCGACTTCATCCGTGCGCTGGAGCAGGCGCTGGGCATCCAGGCCGAGTTGAACCTGCTGCCGCTGCAACCCGGGGATGTGCTGGAGACCAGCGCCGACACCCGGGCGCTGGAGGCGGCCATCGGCTTCAAGCCCCATACGCCACTGGCCAACGGGCTGGCCGACTTCGTGGCCTGGTATCGGGACTTCTACCGCGCCTGAGCCCCTGGCCGCTCCATGGTCAGGGTGACGAAGAGGTGCAGCCGCTCGCTGAGCTCGTGCACCAGCCGGTGGAAATCGGCCGCCCCCGGCTGGGCCGGCAGGCTGAAATCCCAGCGCAGATGCGGCGGCTCCCCCGGCAGCGCGAAGCGCTCGTCGGCAGACTTGTCACACAAACTGATAAGAAAGTCGAAGGGGCTCTCCTCCACCTCGCCAAGGGGCTTGCTGTGCAACCCCGCCACCGGCACCCCGGCGCGGCGCAGGCTGTCGAGGGCCAGCGGATTGGCCTGCGTCGGATGCAGGCCGGCGCTGTGCACCTCGAAATGCTCACCGGCAATGTGGCGCAATATGGCCTCGGCCATCAGCGAGCGGGCCGCATTGGCCTCGCAGACGAACAACACGCGCTTTCTGGTTGGCATGGCTACGACTCCAGACCGGGGTTTTCTTGAGTGTAGCCGGTTCCGCTGCCGGGTCAGCGTCGGGGTGTCCAGGCGCGCAGATTGCGACCCGGGCAAGCTGAACATGCGATTACTCAGGTGGAGCGTCGTAGCACTGGACCCCAAGTTGAATACACCTCAGCCCTGCAGCGCGGGCATCCTTCAAGCGTTTGCGTGCGGCGGAAGATTGGACATACACCACCAGGGCATCCGTATCGGTCACTTTAGGTAGCTCCACATGACCATTTCGAAGGGCATCGGCGATAGGGGGATTCTCTTGGTCGAGAATGGCCACGATGAAGAGGAGCGCATTGGGATAATTCGCCAGATCCTGCCTTAGGGATTTGAAACGATCCAGTGCCGGACCTGACTGGCCAGCGAAAAACAGCTGCTTTCCTAGCCGGTAGGTGGCTGCGCGCACCTTCGCTTGATCAGGGAGGGTCGGGTAGGTCGATGTGAAATCGGATAGTTTGACGACGCACACCACTGCCTCCCAGCCCGTAGGAGCGCTGAGCGAATGAGACTCCGCATGGTGCAATACCGTCTTGACCGCCCAATCTGCAGCCAGAATCGCCGCTACCCGACCATCGCTGTTGGGCAGCGCCTGGAGTTGCTGCAGCCAGGCTGTGTGTTCAGGTCCACCCAGGGCGGCATGACAGAACTGCTGACCGACGGCTCTCTTCAGATTCTCTTTGAACATGACCACAGCGTGCCTTGATTGGCCAATCGTCGCGTTGGCTTCCGCCCGTACGGGCGATACGCCAGTAACCGCCGAACCACCAAAGGATGCGCGCAACTCAGGGCTCGACTGGATGAAGTGGCGAAGCTCTTCCTCGGCATCGGCATCGGCATCGGCATCGGTGGGTACGACGGCTAACGACAACAGTGCCCCCAGCAAGGCCAGACTCTTAATCTGGGCCCGGTTAGAAATCATTGTCCCGCACCACAGCGCCGCTTGGCCCTTTCGGGTTGGCACTACCAGGCGCGACGCCGCCTTCCATCTCTACGTGTCGAGCCCGCCCCGGCTGCCTGCCCGCATATCCCGCATTCAGCTGGCCGCCGGCCTGGCGGTTCTCATGACCTTCCTGCTGAGCCCGGGCCGTGGATGAAGGGCGGTAGATCGATAGCGTGTTGGACCAATAACCATCTTCGGACTGAAAGGTCTTGGTGATGACGCCAGGTGGCAGCTTGCCGCCGGTGACGGTCTTGAAATCATCGGAATGACTGACAGAGTTAAGAAAGTTGTTTTTGGTGTTATCGAAGGCAAGCGGGCTCTGGACCTTGCCGTCCTCGTCAACCGGCACGTCGAACTGCTGGGCAGACTCAAGCTGCTTTTCTTCGAATCCACCTTGCCAGTAAATCTCGCTTCCATTCAAGAACGCGACCAGGGCGTTCTCCGCGCGTTGACGAGATTGATCTTTAGCCATCTTGGTCATGCTGGCCATGAGCCGCTTGTCCCTGTTCTGGCGCACTATGCTGCTACCAAAGCCGATCACTATGGACTCACCCGTTACGGGATCAGTGATCAGTTTGGCGCCCATTGGCGGGACTATGCCCAACGAGATGTCCTTGGCGATGTACTCAAACGCTACCTTTGGGTCTGCCGACGAGACAACCGCACCATTGAGGCGATTCAATGCTCCCCGGGTCTTGGTGCTGCTGGCCAGGGTGATCGTTACCTCGCCATCGGTGTCATTGTCGTTGACACTATAGGTGACGTAACCGGCGAGCACGCCTTTGGCGGTTGCCTTGCAGTTTTCGGCGATGGAGGCTGCGCTGTTGGCCAACGACTCTTTTCCGGTATCCAGCGTTAGCTGATTGGTTCTGACGGCGCTGTTGCACTGGCTTTCAAAGCCGTCGAAATACTTGATTATTTGCCCCTGTGCGTCATTGAAGGCGCTGAAATAGGCGGCACGCTTGCTGAGCAGGGTGGCGGTGAGATTCTCGTAGCGGGTGTAAGCAACCGAGGCGGAGGAGATCACGCCCATGCCAGTCTTGGTCTTAACGGTGAGGATGCCTTGGCCACTGTCTGCCATGAGCTGCTGGTAGGCGTAGCCGAGGCCGTCCTGCATATTTTCGGCGGTCACCACGTCACCAGACCGGGATGCCTCGGTGGCGGGCTTATCCGTGCCACCGCTTACCGGTGGGAGGAACTCATCCAGCGACATGGCCTGAACGAGACCCGTTGACCCGATCAGCGCCATGCCGAGGGCAATCGATGCAACCAATTTCTTGAGGTGGGATTCCATGGCAGGGGGTCCTTGCTATTCAATTGAGGCGAGCCATCACCAGTCGTTTTCGGATTTTTTCTTCAAGGACGCCACCGGGCGTGCTTTCTTGGCCGCTGCCGGTTTGGCGGCGTCCGGCTGCAGACGAACGATGAACGTCGAGCTCGGGAACTTCTCAGCGATGTTCACGCTGGACTTCAGAATCTTGGCTTTGGCCATCTTGCTCTGCACCTCAGTAATCTCGACCACGCCGACCTCCACTTCCTGGCGCCCCAAGCTCTCTTGGGTGTAGCTGTCGACAACGGCCTCTCCCGTCAGGAGCAAGCGATACTTCTGACCTATCTTGATCGACTTGCCACCTTGGCCAAGGAACAGTTCACTCCCGAGCACGCTTTCGACCCTGATCGGGGCAATGGCATCCATGATTTGCCGACTGATGGCATCGGCCGCCTTGGCAGCCAAGCCAGCCATGGAACCACCCGGCGTCGAACCGCTCCAGCTATCGGCCATCTTGATCTGACCGGTGGGCGCATCCACGACCCGGTAGCTGATGCTGAGGCTCGTCGTCTTCGAGGTAAGGGTTCTGCCTGCCAGTTCCACCGTCCGGGTTCGGGTACCGGCATCTTCGATTACACCGACGATCATGTAGTCAGTCCCTAAGTGATTGCCCAGCTTTGCCAGTTCTTCCGTTGATGCGTCACCCGAGCTGATCAGGGCCATTTCAGCCTGACGCTCTTGCTCAAACGCGCGATCCAGCATGGCGAACTTCCGACTGCTGGTCAGATGGGCGGTAAGATCAGACACAATGCGCTCACTCACGGTGCCCTGGATGGCTCCCCGGGTGCGAAACGGCAGGACCGTCATGCGCAGGCGGTCGGCCTGGGCTGAGCGTGCGTATTTGGCAATGGTGGCCTCGACCAAAACAATCCAAATGCCGGAATTCTCCGCCTTGCTGACAACCCGATAGCTCTGTACGAGGCCATTTGTTTGTAACGCTATGGCCTCAACAGATGCACTGGACGAAGCAAACTGACTGCTGGCGCCAGTGTCCAGTGTCGCTGTCATTTCCGCTGTAAGGGCCATCGATGCGAGCGCAGCCCCATTTACTTGAGCCACTGCCGACGACAGGGCTGAAGCCGTAGCCGTGTTCAGTGAACTGCCCGAGCCCTCAGCTTGCACGGTCACCTGATCAATCGAGGCCAGGGCCAGCGGGAGCGCGACCATGGCGACAATGCCGGTTATCGCGGCCAAAATCTTCGACTTCATGTCGTCCTTCCCCGCATAAAAAAGGTGGCCCAAAGCCACCTTCACAGAATCACCTGATTACAGGGTACCCATTTTGCTGCTCAGGTCCTTGGTATCGACCTTGTTGGACTTGGCGTATGTCAGGAATGCCTTGGATGTGGTGGTCCAGCTGCTGACCAGTGCCGGCAGGTTGGTCGCAATGATCGCAACGTCACCGAGGCCTGCAGTCAGCTTACCGGCGTTCATTGGATCAGCAGCCAAGCCATTCAAGCCACTCTTGGCCGAGTCGGTCCAGGCCTGAAAAGAGGAGGGCAGCCTGGTGCCTTCGTACGTGCCACTGGCATAGTGAGGCACGGCGTTCAACAGCTTCTTCTGGCCATCCGCGGACAGAACAGCATTCTTCTTCATCAGGCCGTCGATAGCCTTGGAGCCCTCAACGGTAATCTTGGTATCGCGCTCTAGCATGTCTTTGCTCTGCACTGCCCCGTCCTTGTAGTTGTCTGCGGTGGCGCGGGCCAGGTCAGCCTCCTTCTTCAGGCCACCGGCCTCCAGAGTCAGCGCTTGGGCAATCAACATGTTGCTCATCGATTGGTTGAAGCGGCCCATGAGGTCCTTCTGCTGCGACAGCAGGGAGCCTACGTCTACGCTGTCAGCCTTGGTCGCGTTGCCTGACATCGCTATGTCAGGCAGACCGAAACCCGCATGAGCAGCCGGCAGCGCCATGGCTGCGGCCAAAGCCATGAAACCGGCCAGACCCATTTGGGTGGTTATTTTATTAGCTTTCATTTAAAACTCCTTGGTTTAGTGTTTCCCATTTGGGATTGCATCTCGGTGATACGGATTAGCGGATATCTTTTGAATTCAATTGGTCCACTATGGTCCTCGCGGTCTGCTCTGCGGCAATTCGAAGGGCGTTGCGCGAGGCCACCTCGCTGTCAGGACCGAGGCCGGAATACTGGATCGGGCCAACGGAGGCCACGCGGCGCGGCATTTTCGACCTAATGTCCCAAACCTGGCTGCGCACCGAGACGAACACACGCTTGTTGTTCGTGACCGGATCAACATCGCTGAGGCCGATGTCGAGGGTGCCTACGGAGAAGTACCTAACGTCGCACGCGCGTGCCGAGGCAATTGCCGACTTGCGTGAACCGGCGGTCATTTCATCCGCAGAGGCAAACTCCTTGCTGATGACATCCGGGTCCGGGCCGCCACAGCTCGAATACACATCGGGGTATCCAACAACGTCAAAGCCATAACCGGAGAGTGTTTCGGAGAGTGCAGCATCGACATCAGAACCCGAGCGAACTCGGTAGGTGCGGTCGTCGGCCTGGCGCAGCGTGCTGCCACCGGTTGTGATCTTGTTCATGGAGGTCGAGGACTCCGAAACCGAGGCGCCCCCCCCACGCATGCCGCCGCTCCGGTTCGCATCCAGTTCCGATTCGTCCATCCTGATGGCGCTCTTGCGATCATCGAAGGACTTGAGGGTGGCGGTCTCTCGAGCCGCAAACACGAAGCTGAACATCTGGCCACCACCGGAACTGACCGGGCCACTGTCTGCGGTATTCAGGCGGGCATCAAGCGCTGCTTCGTTGATGTTGGCGCGGATAGCAATGGAGAATAGTTGGGTATCCTTGTTCACCGCCTCATCCAGAATGCTGTAGTCGATGATGTACTCGTCGATGTGGGTAAGGATGTCCTTCTGGATGGCCTTGTAACGCTTCATCCGTGCAGGGTTGAACGTGGCGGTGTAGCGATTCCAGGCGCTGGCCTTGGCTGCGGCCACGCCCTGTTGGCGCAACTCGGCACTGGGCTCCTTCGAAAAAAAGCCACTCTTAAACGGCACCTCAGCCTTGCCCTGCACTTCGGCGGCCTGAACCGCCATCGCCAGCAACAGCGGCACAATCAGTGCCCCGCTCAAACGTCTTTTCATCACCAATCCCTTGTGTTTTGAGGTTAACGAGCGCGCTCAAGAATCCCGGACAAACGCTCAAGCTTTTCCAACGTGTCATCGCCATTCGACCACTCTTCAAGCCAATCGCTGTCCGGCTCGGCGATCTGATGGGTGGTGTGATCAATGAGGGTGAACATGGACTCTTGGAATGCCGACCAGTCGTCCTGGTCGTGGGTGCCGGTGATCACATTCTTGATGACCGCATACTTGAAAGGGGAGTCGAGATAGACAGTGCTGTCGTCGTAGCTCTTGATGGCGACGTTGATGTACGAAGCGTACCCCCAAGCCGATTGTATTTCGTTTGAATCCAGCAACAGCTTCTTGTAACCACGGACCCGCAGATAGATGCGATAATCCGGCTCAGGAAGCTGCAATTGGAAAACATCACCGTTGGCAAAGCGTGCCGCCATCTTGGATCCGATTGCCGTACCCTTGGTGAAGGGGATGTAGGCCACCTTGGCGTTTTCATACAAACGTTCACCAAAGGCATCCGCTACGCGAGCAACCAGAACATGCGGGTCAGCATGGTACTGGAGAAGTGTCTGGCGAGCCTTGGGCTCGAGGTCAACCGCTACGATTTGGATGTAGTTGCCAGTCGATGGTTCAGCACTCACTTCCGGTAGCTGCTTGGCTACTTGAGCAAAGATGCTGTTCCCGGCCGAGCCATAATACAGGCTACGGATCAGCTCGATCCGCGCCTGCTCCGTTGCTGGCCCCTCGAGCACGTCGAGTAGCTGCACGGCGACCGGATAGGATCCGATCACCTTCTTACTGTCGAAGTCGAAGATCAGAATTTGCCCGTGGAGGTCCGCGACCATCTTGGTCTTGCCGGCCACTGTCTCACTGGAAACATTCTCCCACTCAAGCATGAATGCCATGGAGACTGAATCACCAGGCACTAAGCCAGAGGCAAGACCGCGATTCAACTTGATTCTGGGATGGCGGCTGGACTGGACGTGTCGCCAGAGCTCGGACTCCAGTAGGAACTCACCGTTCTTTGCATTTTGCTCTTTGAGTAGCTGGGTTGTGATCGGGAAGGCGCTCTCAATCTGGGTGCCATTACCGGCCAACGCAAACCCTGCGAAATAGACATTTGCGCCTGGCTCGACCGAAAAGGAAGGTGTTGCAGCAGCCAGCAAAAGAAATGCGCTCAGCAGATGCAGTGAGCATTGCAACCTGATGGCGTGAGTTGCCAGCGCACTTGTAATGCCGTAACCACTTGCTTTCAATGAAGTCACTCCCATAAGCCCGACTGATTTCAGATATGCCACTGGTGTTGCAGCGTCGAATAGCGCCTCTGCGCGCACCAACCGGCCGCTGATGGTTATGGGTACAGGTTGCAGGCGGATGACTTTGGATACGATTGGGCCACGACCGACACTAGCCGATCTGGGAGGGAGTAAAGCTTGATGTGGCACAAGTTTGGCGGCGAAAAAGTCTCAATAAGGTCTTGTCCTGTCAGTTTTGACAGGCACCGGCGGGCATTCGGTCTGTAAAACGGGCAGGGCGATTGCCATCCACCCTGTCAGGGTTCGTGCGGCGGTCTCACCAGTGCCGCCGCCTCCCAGCGCCAGGCCAGGGCCCTCGGCGCAGTAGCAGGCCCACCACCCTCCTGCTTCGGCGTCTATACTGATGCGCAACGACTCCCACAGCGCCTCGAGGTCATCGCGGGTAGCCGGCAATCACCTTGAGTCCAACTGTGCCTGACAGGCTGCCCCGCAATGATGACGCTCTCCACCACCCTCGGCCTGGCGCTCATGGCCGGCCTCAGCATCCCCGCCGGGGCGCTGGTATCCGCCAACCCGACGCTGCGCGCCTTCTGCTTCCAGCATGAGATAGACAGCTTTGTCAGTTACTTCGGCGGCGGTGCCCTGCTGGCGGCCATCGCTCTGGTGCTGGTGCCCTACGGCATGGCGCAGGCTTCGATGCCTCTGGCTGCAGCCGCCTTCCTCGCCGGAGGGCTGCTTTTCTGGCAGCTGGCCTCCTGGATGAAACGCCGGGGCACGGCCGGCGCCCAGTTTCTGGGCCTGCTGCTCGATTTCATTCCCGAAGCCATAGCGCTGGGCGCCGCGGCCGCCACCGGCTCGGCTACCGGCTACCTGCTCGCCGGCCTGATTGCGCTGCAGAACATGCCCGAAGGCTTCGCCGCCTTTCACGAGCTGCGCCGCAACGGCCTGCCGCCAAGGCGCCTGTGGCTGCTCTTTCTCGTCGCCCCGCTCACCGGCCCCCTGGCCGCGCTGCTGGGCTATGCCTGGCTGGCAGGCAGCCCCCAAACCCTGGGGGTGCTGATGCTGTTTTGCAGCGGCGGCATTCTCTATCTGATATTCGAGGAGATAGCCCCGGGCGCCCACCTGCGGCATCGCGACTTTCCCGCCGTGGGGGCCGTCTCCGGATTCCTGCTCGGCATGCTGGGCACCATGCTCATTCATTAACGCGGACCTCGGCACCGACACCAGCGGCCGCGTCGCCCTAACCGAGCAGCACCTCGGGTGCAACCGTCGGGACGGGCGCCGCCGGCGCCACCAGCACCTTCCTCTCCCAGCGCCGGCTCCTCCAGCGCCAATACATGGTCAGGCCGCGGGTCCACTCGTCGACGGCAAAGGCCAGCCAGATACCCACCAGGCCCCACTCCAGATAGATGCCGAGAAACCAGGCCAGCGGCACCGCAATGCCCCACATGGAGACAAAGGCCATGTACAGCGGGAAGCGGGCATCCCCGGTGGCGCGCAGCGAGCTGATGACCACTATGTTGAAGGTACGCCCCGGCTCCAGCAGCAGGCTGATCAGAAACAGCTGGCCGGCGGCGGCCAGTATGGTCCTGTCCTGGGTGAACAGCCCCATCAGCCGGGGACCGAACAACCAGAGCAGGCCAACCGTCACCAGGGTCCCCGCCAGCCCCTGCTTGAGACTGCGCAGCAGCCGGCGGTAGGCCTGCTCGAATTTCCGGGCTCCGACCAGGTGACCGACCATGATCTCGGTACCGAGGGCAATGGCGATGCCGAACAGCATCACGAACAGGCTGATCTGAAAGTAGAAGGACTGGGTCGCCAGCATCTTGTCGCCCAGCAGGGCGACGAAGGCGGTGATCACCATGAAATGCAGCATCCAGGCCAGGTTCTCGCCGGCGGCCGGCAGGCCGATGCGCATGACCTGGCGTAACAGATCTCCCTGAAGCCGGAAGCACGCCGGCCAGTGCAGCCGCACACCGGTCTTGCGCGGCAGCAGCCACAGCAGTATGGCGACCCCCACCAGTCGCCCCACCACTGTGCTCCAGGCGACGCCGGCCACCCCCAGCTGAGGCAGGCCAAAGAACCCGAACAGCAGCAACAGGTTGCCAAGGAAGGTCACCAGATTGACCACCAGGGTGACATACATGGCCTCCCGGGTATGCCCATGCGCGCGCAGGGTCGCCCCCAGGCACAGGGCCGCGGCCTCGGGCAACAGGCACAGGCCGATGACCTGCAGGTAGACGTGCCCCTGCGCCATCAGCTCGGCCGGCATGTTCATCAGGCGCAGTATCAGACTCGAGCCCAGCACCACGCCGAGGCTGGCCAGCAGCCCCACCAGCAGGTTAAGGCCGATGGCGGTATGCACCACCCGGCCCGCGGTCTGCTTGTCACGGGCGCCCAGATACTGGGTCAGCACCACGCTGCAGCCGATGGCCACGAAATTGAACAGGGTGATGGAGAGATCGAACACCTGATTGCCCACCGCCAGTGCCGCCACCGCCTGGTAGGAGACCCGCCCGATCATGAAGGTATTGAGGGCGCCGGTCAAAAAATGCAGCGCCAGGTCGATGAACAGCGGCCAGGTCAGCTGGAACAGGGAGCCGCTGTGGGGCTTGTCGGTGGCCATGAGCTATTACCCGTAACATTCGAGAGTGAGTGAGGAAAGGGAGTGTGATCTAACGCCAATCCGGGCGCCAGGGCAATGTGCGCCCGGACAGATTGCAATCATCCCGCCGCCGCGCCCATAACCGGCAGCGGAGCATGGCGGCCTCCAGCAACGACAAGGCCCTTCCCGTTGCCGGGAAGGGCCTTGTCACATTCGGGCTGCGCAATGGCGCCGTGAAACGCTTAGCCGCCGACGGCGATGCGCTTCATGTCCTTCATGTAGCCGCGCAGCACCTTGCCGATCTGCTCGATGGGGTGGTTGCGGATGGCCTCGTTGACCTGGATCAGCGCCAGGTTGTCGACGCCGTTGTCCTTCACGCTCAGCCCCTTGCCGATGACGTCGGTGTCCACCTTGGGCATGATGTGCTCGCGCAGCAGCGGCACGGCGGCGTTGGCGAACAGGTAGTTGCCATACTCGGCGGTGTCGGAGATGACCACGTTCATCTCGTACAGGCGCTTGCGGGCGATGGTGTTGGCGATCAGCGGCAGCTCGTGCAGCGATTCGTAGTAGGCGGACTCCTCGATGATGCCGGAGGCGACCATGGTTTCGAACGCCAGCTCGACACCGGCCTTGACCATGGCCACCAGCAGGATGCCGTGATCGAAGTACTCCTGCTCGCCGATGGCGCCGGCATAGGCCGGGGAGGTTTCGAAGGCAGTCTGGCCGGTCTCTTCGCGCCACTTGAACAGGTTGGCGTCATCGTTGGCCCAGTCGGCCATCATGCCGCTGGAGAAGGCGCCACCGATGATGTCGTCCATGTGCTTCTCGAACAGCGGACGCAGCAGCCCCTTCATCTCTTCGGCCAGCTCGAAAGCCTTCAGCTTGGCCGGGTTGGAGAGGCGATCCATCATGGCGGTGATGCCGCCCTGCTTCAGGGCTTCGGTGATGGTTTCCCAGCCGAACTGGATCAGCTTGCCGGCATAGCCGCCGTCGATGCCGTCGGCCACCATCTTCTCGTAGCAGACGATGGCACCGGCCTGCAGCATGCCGCACAGTATGGTCTGCTCGCCCATCAGGTCGGACTTCACTTCGGCCACGAAGGAGGACTCCAGCACGCCGGCACGGTCGCCGCCGGTGGCAGAGGCCCAGGCCTTGGCAATGGCCATGCCTTCGCCCTTGGGATCGTTCTCCGGGTGCACGGCGATCAGGGTCGGCACGCCGAAGCCGCGCTTGTACTCTTCACGCACTTCGGTACCCGGGCACTTGGGCGCCACCATGACCACGGTCAGGTCGGAGCGCACCTGGGTGCCCTCTTCGACGATGTTGAAGCCGTGGGAGTAGCCCAGGGCGGCGCCTTGCTTCATCAGCGGCATGACCGCCTTGACCACGCTGGTGTGCTGCTTGTCCGGAGTCAGGTTGACCACCAGATCGGCGCTGGGGATCAGAGCTTCGTAGGTGCCGACGTTGAAGCCGTTCTCGGTGGCCTGCTTCCAGGACTTGCGCTGCTCGGCAATGGCTTCGGCACGCAGGGCGTAGGAGACGTCCAGGCCGGAGTCACGCATGTTCAGGCCCTGGTTCAGACCCTGGGCGCCGCAGCCGACGATGACCACCTTCTTGCCCTTGAGGAACTCGCAGCCATCGGCGAATTCGTCCCGGTTCATGAAACGGCATTTGCCCAGCTGGGCCAGCTGCTGACGCAGGTTCAGGGTGTTGAAGTAATTGGCCATCGAGATAGCTCCGTTAATAAGGGTTGGATGAGGAGATTCTCCGCCGCGGCGAAGAAAGCTGATCCACTATAGCCCAGGCCTGGCGTTGCCGAAAATGATATATTCGAAACGGAATATTGCGATTTATGAAACACAGCCGGAGCTAGCCATGGAACTGCGCAATCTCGAACTCTTTGTCCACCTGGCCCACAGCCTCCATTTCGCCCGCACCGCCGATGCCATGGCGGTCAGCCCCTCGACCCTGAGCCGCGCCATCCAGCGGCTGGAGCAGGAGATCGGCTGCCCGCTGCTGGAGCGGGACAACCGCAGCGTCGCCCTGACCGCCGCCGGCCGACAGCTGCTGAGCTTTGCCGAGCAGCTGCTGGCCGACTGGGGCCGGCTGAAACAGGATCTGCGCCATGGCGAGGAGCCGCTGCAGGGGCGGCTGAAGGTGTTCTGCTCGGTGACCGCCAGCTATTTCCTGCTGGCGGACATCCTCAGCCGCTTCCGGGCCCGCTATCCCCAGCTGGAGATCAAGCTGGCCACCGGCGACCCGGCGCTGGCGGTGGACAAAGTCCTCCTTGAAGAGGCGGACCTGGCGGTGGCCGCCCGCCCCGATGCCCTGCCGGGCAAGCTGCACTTCATCGGCCTGGCCAAGGTGCCGCTGGTCTTCATCGCTCCCCGGGCCGCCTCGCCTCCCCGCACCTTCATCCTGCCGCCTGCGGGACCTCCCACCGGCGGCGGCCGACGCTGATCGGGGAACCTGGTTCTGTCCTGATCCAAGGCAGTGAGGGCGCACCCCCGGGGACAAATGGTTTTCACCCCTGACAATCTGTGTCACGC
>JBFHKO010000058.1:0-12729 GCA_041595355.1 Aeromonadaceae bacterium | reverse complement strand
CGTCACTACGCTCACGTAGACTGCCCGGGTCACGCTGACTATGTGAAGAACATGATCACCGGTGCTGCCCAGATGGACGGCGCCATCCTGGTTGTGGCTGCCACCGACGGCCCGATGCCGCAGACCCGTGAGCACATCCTGCTGGGTCGCCAGGTAGGCGTTCCGTACATCATCGTGTTCCTGAACAAGTGCGACATGGTGGATGACGAAGAGCTGCTGGACCTGGTCGAAATGGAAGTGCGCGAGCTGCTGAGCGAGTACAACTTCCCTGGCGACGACACCCCGGTTATCCGCGGTTCCGCGCTGAAGGCGCTGGAAGGCGATGCCGAGTGGGAAAAGAAGATTGTCGAGCTGGCCGAAGCACTGGACTCCTACATTCCGGAGCCGGAGCGTGCCATCGACAAGCCGTTCCTGATGCCGATCGAAGACGTATTCTCCATCGCCGGCCGTGGTACCGTGGTAACCGGTCGTGTTGAGCGCGGCATCGTCAAGGTCGGTGAAGAAGTGGCCATCGTGGGTATCAAGGATACCGTGAAGACCACCTGTACCGGCGTTGAAATGTTCCGCAAGCTGCTGGACGAAGGCCGTGCCGGTGAGAACGTTGGCGTGCTGCTGCGTGGCACCAAGCGTGACGACGTTGAGCGTGGTCAGGTACTGGCCAAGCCGGGCACCATCACCCCGCACACCAAGTTCGAGTCCGAAGTGTACGTTCTGTCCAAGGAAGAAGGCGGCCGTCACACCCCGTTCTTCAAGGGCTACCGTCCGCAGTTCTACTTCCGTACCACCGACGTGACTGGCACCATCGAGCTGCCGGAAGGCGTTGAGATGGTGATGCCTGGCGACAACATCAAGATGGTGGTCACCCTGATCGCCCCCATCGCGATGGACGACGGTCTGCGTTTCGCCATCCGTGAAGGTGGCCGTACCGTTGGCGCCGGCGTGGTTGCCAAGGTTATCGAATAAGTTCGATACCCGGTCAATATCACATCAAGGGCGACGCAAGTCGCCCTTTTTTATGGCCGCGCCGCCGGGGGGACGCAAAGCCCTTGGCGCGCTCCGGCTTATCTGGTAACTAACTAGCTGGACATTCCGTTTCGCACAGGAGAGGTGCATGCAAGCAACCATTACCCGGGACATGGCGGCTCACAAGCGCGTGGCGCTGGTGGCGCACGATAACAAGAAAAAGGATCTGATCCGCTGGGTCAAGGCGCGCAAGGAAGCGCTGAAACTCCATCATCTGTATGCCACCGGCACCACCGGCACCCTGCTGAGCAAGGAAGCGACCCTGCCCATCACCTGCCTCTTCTCCGGCCCCATGGGCGGCGATCAGCAGCTGGGTGCGCTGATTGCCGAAGGCAAGATAGACGTGCTGATCTTCTTCTGGGATCCCCTCAATGGGGTACCCCACGATCCGGACGTCAAGGCGCTGCTGCGCCTGGCGGCGGTGTGGAACATTCCGGTGGCCACCAACGAGGCGACCGCCGACTTCCTGATGGACTCGCCGCGCATGAGCCAGGCGGTCAGTATCAGTATTCCCGACTACGTTGGTTACCTGAAGGCGCGCACCGAGTAGGGCGGCACGGCCAGGGACCCGTACGGCCCGGTGGGCGTCATGCAAGAGGGGGCGCGCCGGGCTTCACCACTCAGGGCGCCCCGGCGGGGCCTCATCAGCCGGGCGGCATCGAGATGTGACCGCCGCGTTCCCCCCGGCGTCGCCATGAGGCCGGGGGCGGTTCAGGTTGGTGTGGGGACGGCTTGTGGCGTCCTGGGGCGGAGCACGAACACGGAGCAGTCGGCGTGACGCACCACCTTTTCCGCATTGGACCCCAGGAAGTAGTTTGACAGCCCCGGGGTTCCGGCCATCATCACTATCGCATTCGACTTCTGTTTGCGACTCTCCTCCAGGATCTGCTCGTATACCGCCCCCCGGCGGGTGACGCAGCGACCATGCTGCGCCTCGGCGACGAACTGGCAGAGCAACGACTTCAACCGGCCTTGGCAGACGATCTTGTGTTGCTTGAAGGTGTCGTCATTGAGAAACGGGTAGGTCGCCCGGTGGATCTGGCTTTCATCCACAAAGAGCAGGCTGATCCGGCCCTGGGGGATGTTCAGCAGCTTGCGGGCGGCCAGGACCAGCTGGGGCAGCTGCGCCTCGTGCGCCAGATCGACCGGGATCAAGATCTCATTGAACATGTTTGTCTCCTTAACCCATCAGCTTGTTGGGCAGCCAAAGCACCAGTTCCGGGAACAGCATGCAGACGATCAGCACCGACAGCTTGAGCAGCACGAAGGGGGTGACCGACTTGTAGATGTCCAGCATGCTGACGCTGGGAGGAGCGATCCCCTTGAGGTAGAACAGCGCGAAGCCGTAGGGGGGGGTCTGCACCGCGATTTCGATGTTCAAAATCATCAGGATGCCGAACCAAATCGGATCGAAGCCCAGCGACACCACTATGGGGGTGAACAGCGGCGCGCAGATCAGCACTATGATGAACTCATCGATGATGAAGCCCAGCAGCAGCATGATCACCTGGAACAGTATGATCACCGCCAGGGGTGGCAGGCCCAGATCCTGGGTGAAGGAGGCAACCATGTCCTGCACCCCCATCAGCAGATGGAAATTGCTGAAGACGCTGGCGCCGAAGATGATCCACATGGCAACGCTGACCAGCACCGTAGTTTCGAAGCCGGCAGCCTTGAACATGGCCGGCTTGAAGCGCTTGAACAGCACGGCCAGCACCAGGGCTCCCACCACGCCAATGGCACCGGACTCGGTGGGGGTGGCGATACCGGTGATGATGCTGCCCAGTACCGCGACGATCAACAGGATGGAGAACAAGCCGTCCCGGCCGGTACGGAATTTCTCTTTGGGCGTCATCTTGGCTTGCTGAGCCAGATCCAGCGGCGCCCGCTGGGGGTTGAGCTTACAGCTGATGATCACATAGAGGATCATCACGGTCACGGCCATCAGGGCCGGTACCAGGGCGGCGATAAACATGCGCCCCACCGAGTTCTGGGTGGCCGAGGCGAACATGATCATCGGGATGCTGGGGGGGATCAGGATGCCGAGTCCCCCGCCGGCCATGATCACGCCCAGCGCCAGCCGTTTGTCGTAGCCGCGCTCCAGCATGGGGCGCAGGGCGATGCTGCCGGAGGTCATGATGCCGGCACCGATAATGCCGACCATGGCGCCAATCAGTGAGCATACGCCAATCACGCTGATCGCCAGCGAGCCGCGCAGGCGGCCGATCAGCATCTGGCTGGCGTTGAACATGGCGTCACCGATCCCGGAGCGGGTCAGCAGTTGCCCCATGTAGATATACAGGGGGATGGCCAGCAGGATGAAACTGAAATAGGTGGATTCCATCGTGGTGGGTATCACGTTGAAAATCCCTTCCCCCCAGGTCATGTAACCGATTGCCATGGCGATGCCGCCGAGGGCCATGCCCACCGGCGCGCCCACGGCGAAGGCGAACATGATACAGAGCAATAAAATGGCGGTGAGTAGCTCAATGCTCATCGTCTTCCTCCTGGTTATCGTTGGCGAGCAGTCGTTTGCCACTCAGCAAGTAGTAGAGATCGGCGAGGATGTCGCTGGACAGCTGGGCGGCCAGCAGACCGGAGGCCACCATGCTCATGATCCAGAAGTGATGCATATGCGGTGCCCATTCACTCTGGCGGCGGTAGTTGAATTCGATGGCTTCGATGAACTTGTCCCAGCTGATGTCGATGATCACCAGCATGAAGAACAGGGCCAGAGAGTAGGAGAGCAGATTGAACAGGCTCTGGGTGCGTGCGCTGACGTTCAGGTACAGGATATCGACGTTGATGTGGGCGCGGCGTTGCTGGGCATGGGCGCCACCGAGAGCGGCGATGTAGGCGAACATGAACAGCGACAGATCGTAGGCCCAGATGGTGGGGTGGTTGAGGAAATAGCGCGCCAGCACCTCGTAGGCCACCACCAGAGCGAGCGCCGGCATGATGTAGGCGACGGAACGGCCTACCAGGTCAACGCAGTAGTGGACGGTGGCGCAGTATCCCCTGATCGCGGCAATGAGCATAAGTCTGCTCCCCTTTACGGCTAACTGAACGAAGATGAATGAGGTGGAGGGGCTCCACCTCAGGCTAGTGGCTTGCTGGAGCAATCAGTTCTGCTGGAGCAGGGTGACCAGCTGCTTGCTATAGCTGTCAGCAGCGGCGTATTCGTCCCACAGCTTGGCACCGGCCGCCTTCCAGGCGGCTTTGTCGGCATCGCTGGGCTCCGGGCTCCACTGCAGTCCCTTGGCTGTCATATCGGCAACGGCCTCGGACTCCCACTGGCGGGACTGGGTCATCTGATCACGGGCATGCACCGTGGTCGCGGCGGCCACGATGGCCTGCAGATCCGGCGTCAACTTGCTCCAGGCGTTACGATTGACCACGATGGGCAGCACCTGGGCCCCGGCCAGCGGCAGAGGATACATGTATTTGGCCACTTCGACGTGGTTGCCGTCGCGGTGGTCAATCATGTTGCTGCCGATGGCGCCGTCAATGACGCCGGTTGCCAGGCTGGTGTAGATCTCGCTCCAGGCCAGCGACACCGGCGAGGCGCCGAGGTTGCGCACGAACTTGCCATAGGCTCCCGGGGCCCGGATCTTCAGTCCCTTGAATTCCTCGATGGAGGTGATGGGCTTTTTGGTCAGCAGGTAGACGGGCGGCTGAATGTAGGGGTCGAGCCATACCAGTCCCTGCTGGCCGTAGGCCTCCTTCAGTATCTTGCTCCAGCCCTTTGCATGGAACAGGGTGCTCAGCTCGCCCACATCGGCGGTGCCGCCGGGCAGGCCGATTTCGACGATGCCCGCAGGCAGCTCGCCGGCATGCATGGACTGGAAGGGGGCGCCCATGCTGATCAGGCCGGATTTCACCGCACCCAGGATACCGTTGGTGCCGACACCTTCGCCGGAATAGAGCACCTGGACCTTGATGCGTCCACCGGACATGGTTTCGATATTTTTGCCCAGGCTCTCGTAGACTTCGCCAAAGGCGGTGCCGCGGCTGTACAGGTTGGCAAAACGCCAGTTATGTTCAGCGGCCGAGGCGGTGGATGCGAGTGAGCCTACACCCAGCGCGATGGCCAGTGAGCCGAGAGCAAGCGTCTTTTTTACCTTCTTGAGTGTGTGCAACATGAGTCACCTCCTCGGTGTGGTTAACGGTGGTTTGCGCGTGATGCAGAGCCATACTTCCAGAATGAGTGGGGTTGTTAAACCGGCCTGGCTGTACGTAAAGGTTTGGTCTTATCAAACTTAAGGTCGGTGTAACATCTTGAAAATAAACTTTATTTAGACGTGTGGCGGGGCACCTGGCGATATCATTTTGGGGCAGGGTTGCACTGATGTGGTGCGGCGGCGCCAGCCCCCCGAGCGGTGCCGGGGATGGCGGCTCGCTCCCTCCCGAAGGGGGCGAAGGCGAGGGCAGGCAGGATCAGGCGGGGTCAGGCGCGGCGAATGGATTGCCTGGGCACTGAAAAGCCAGTAAAAGTGTAACGATTCAGCTCCGGCACAGCCAGGCCCGCTGCGGGGGCTCCGGCGGCCGGTTCGGGAGCGGATAAGCGGTCGCCGGCGCCATGCCGGGCCGGCGTTGGCGGGTGGAAGCCTGCTTGTCTTTGGTGCATTTTTTCATTGCGCGCCGGGGGAGACGCGGCTGCTGATGGTGCCTTATGAGTCAGTTCTCGCCCGGTCGGGAGTGCCGGGTCCTGACGTCCGGCATGCCGGCAAACTGATCCGACCAGATCGTCGTGGGGGGCGACGGGCATCGCGGACGTCCCGCACTGCCCCGTCAGGCGAAGAGTGGCGTCATCTGAGCAGCCTGATCGCATCCTCCCACGCGCCGCTCCCGATGTCATGGCGACCCCTATGGCCCTCCGTTGTGCGGACGGAGCCTTTATCCCTTGTGTTATCAGCCGGCAGGATGAACCGATGAGTGTGAAAAATTATTCCCTGGGCCAGGTGGGCGACTACGAAATCAAGCAGCTGAAAGTGTTCAAGGCCGTGGTGGAGTGCGGGGGATTTTCGGCTGCGGAAACGGCCCTGAATATCGGCCGCTCCACCATCAGCCTGCATATCTCCAACCTGGAATCCCGGCTCAATCTGGTGCTGTGCAAGCGCGGTCGCTCCGGCTTCGCCCTCACGGAAGAGGGGGCCATCATCTATCAGATGACCGACAAGGTGCTGGCATCGCTGGATGCGTTTCGCACCACCGTCAATAACCTCAACAGCAGCCTGACGGGCCAGCTGCGACTGATACTGTCAGATACGGTCAGCCTGGATCCGCGGTGCCAGTTCCCCGGGTTGATCCGCAAATTTTGCGGCCGGGCGCCCGAGGTGCAGCTCACCTCCGAGGTGGCGTCCATGGCCGAGATCGAGCGGGCGGTGTTGAATGATGGCGCCGATATCGGCTTCATTCCCTACCACCGGCAACTGGAAGGGTTGCACTATATCCATTTGTACGGCGATACCTGCCGCCTCTACTGCAGTGCCGATAATCCGCTGGCCAAGCTGAAAGCCAGTGAGCTGACGGATGAGCGCATCCATGCCTTCCCGACCGTGCATGCCGGCCTCAAGCCTCATGAGCGGGTGGACCGCCTGCTCACCAAGATGCAGTTGACGGCCATTGCCTATTCCTACGAGGCGCGGCTGGCGATGATCCTGTCGGGGCGCTACATCGGTTTTCTGCCGGAGCTGTACGCCCGGCCTTTCGTGGAGCAGGGTGAACTGGTGGCGCTGGCGCCCCAGGTACACCACTATTCGCTGGGCATGGCGGCCATCTGCAAAAAGACGGCGCAGCCCAACAAGCCGAGGGAGTTGTTTCTGGAGATCATCGAAAAGCACTTTGGGGGCGAATCCCAGGCGCCCTACTAGCCGCTCAATCGGCGGCCGGGTGAGTCGCAAACGAGAGGGGGACGGGCCGTCAGCGCAGTGACTGACGGCCCGTTTTTCATGTTCCGCGACTCTTAGCCGAGCTCGGAGAGGACGTTGATTGCAACCGTAAACAGGGCGCAATCCACCTGAGAGCCGCGTTGCATCTCATCCTGCAGTCCCTGCCAGCGATGCAGGAAGGGCGCATGGGCGGCGGTCCAGTCATCGATGGCGCTGGCCGCCGACTCGGTGACCGGCCGATCCCGCAGGGCCCTGATGGTGAGCGCCCGCTGCTGGGCGTCAAGATCGTTGCGGTAGCTGTTGCGGGCCAGGCTCTGCCAGTGACTGCCGGCCTGGAAGGTGCGGATTTGACGATCCAGCCACGGCAGGTTCAGGCGTTCCCCGAGGCGGAAGTAGACCTCGGAGACCGTCTGCAGATCGCGGCCGAGTTCCCGCGCCGCCTCGATGATATCGAGCAGCCAGTAGAGCCCCTTGCTGGCGGCCACCTGGGCTGCCAGCAGCGCGGGAACACCCGCCTCGGTGTAACGCTGGTAACGGGTCTGCCAGCGCTCAGGGGACGGAATAATCCGCTGCAGTTGCGCCATGCTGCCCTGGGCCTGCCGGATGCCGGTCCGGTACTCCTCGATGCAGGGGCCGATGTGCAGCTCATGGCGGCGTCGGCGCAACAGCCACCAGCAGGCGCGGGTCAGCAGGCCGGCGAGCTCTTTCATCATCGAGATCTGGATCCGGGCATCGACCTGGTTATCCAGGGCCTCGATGGCGCGCCAGCGGCTGTCGATGTCATAGACTTCCCGGGCAATCAGGTAGGCGGCCGCGATCTGGTCGAGATCGGCACCGGTTGCCTGGCGCAGGCTGTGCAGGAAGGTGACGCCCATGCGGTTGACCAGATCATTGGCCACCCGGGTGGCGGCAATCTCGCGGTAAAGCGGGTGGTTGCGCACCGCCTCGGGAAAGCGCTCCACCAGCTGGAAGGGAAACGCGGTCTCCACTTCGCGTGCCAGGAAGGCATCATCGGGGAGTGTGCTGCCGATCAGGGCCTGCTTGAGCTCGATCTTGGTGTACGAGATGAGCAGCGCCAGTTCGGGACGGGTCAGCCCGAGCCCCTGGGCCTGCCGCTCCAGCAGTGTCTTGCGTTCCGGCAGGAACTCCAGCGCCGGATCCAGCCGGCCGCTGGCCGCCAGGCTGTCGATGAGATGAACATATTCGTCCAGGGCGCCCGCCGCGTGGCGTTCGACCATGCTGAGCGCCTGCACCTGCCGGTAGTTGTTCGCCAGTACCCGTTGTGCCACCTGCTCGGTCATCGCCTGCAGCAGGCGATTGCGCTCGTCCAGCGACAGGTGGCCCTGCGCCATCTGCTCGTTGAGCAGTATCTTGATATTGACCTCGTGATCGGAGCAATCCACACCGCCGGCATTGTCGATGAAATCGGTGTTCGATGCGCCGCCGTTGAGGGCGAATTCGATGCGCCCGCGCTGGGTAAAGCCCAGGTTGCCGCCTTCGCCCAGGACCCTGCAGCGTAATTCGTTGCCATTGATGCGCAGGCCGTCGTTGGCCTTGTCACCCACATCGGCATGGGTCTCGCTGCTGGCCTTGACGTAGGTGCCGATACCGCCGTTCCACAGCATATCCACCGGCGCCTTGAGCAGGGCGTTGATGAGCTGATCCGGGGTCAGATGCTCGGCGTCGATATCCAGGCAGGCCCGCATGTCGGGGCTGATGGCGATCCGCTTGCTGCGGCGGGAAAAGACGCCGCCGCCCTTGGAGATGAGGGTGGCATCGTAGTCGCTCCAGGTCGAGCGGGGCAGGGCAAACAGGCGCTGGCGTTCGGCATGGGCGAGGGCGCAGTCGGGGTTCGGATCGATGAAGATATGCTGGTGGTTGAATGCCGCCAGCAGGCGGATGTGCTCCGAGAGCAGCATGCCATTGCCGAACACATCGCCGGCCATGTCACCGATGCCCACCACGGTGAAGGGCGAGCTCTGGATGTCGAGCTGCTGCTCGCGAAAATGGCGCTTCACCGACTCCCAGGCGCCCCGGGCGGTGATCCCCATCCGCTTGTGGTCATAGCCCTGGCTGCCGCCGGAGGCAAAGGCGTCACCCAGCCAGAAACCGTACTCTTCGGCGATGGCATTGGCGATATCGGAGAAGGTGGCCGTGCCTTTGTCGGCGGCCACCACCAGGTAGGGGTCGTCGTCGTCATGGCGCACCACGGCCGGTGGCGGCACCACCTGACCCGCGACCAGGTTGTCGGTGATATCCAGCAGGCCGCGGATATAGGTTTGATAACAGGCGATCCCCTCGGCCTGGATCTGCTCCCGGGTCTCGCCGGTGGGGAGTTTTTTGGCAATGAAACAGCCCTTGGCGCCCATCGGCACTATCACCGCATTTTTAACCTGCTGGGCCTTGACCAGTCCCAGCACCTCGGTGCGGTAATCTTCGGCGCGATCGGACCAGCGCAGCCCGCCCCGGGAGACCTTGCCGGCACGCAGGTGCACCCCCTCGACCTGGGGGGAGTAGACGAAAATCTCGTACTTGGGACGGGGCAGGGGCAGGTCACTGATGGCGCCGGGATCGAACTTGAAGGAGAAGTAGCCCTTGGGCTGGCCGGCCTGATCGAGCTGGTAGAAGTTGGTGCGCAGGGTGGCCGAGATCAGCTCCAGGTAACGGCGGAGTATCCGGTCCTCATCGAGGTTTTCCACCTGCTCCAGGGCATCGAGGATGGCCGCCGTGATCTCGGCCTCCGCCTTGCCATCGGCTCGCCGCCGGGGTGAGAAACGCTCATGAAACAGCGCGACCAGGTGGCGGCTGATCGCCGCCTGACTGCACAGCGCCTCGGCGATGAAGGGCTGGCTGAAATTGAAGCGGGTCTGGCGGCAATAGCGCGCATAGGCCCGCAGCAAGGCGACCTCCCGCCACGCCAGGCCGGCCTCCATCACCAGACGGTTGAAGTCGTCGTTCTCGACCTCGCCGCGCCAGGTCGCATCGAAGGCATCACGGAACAGCGGTTTCACCTTTTCCGTTTCCGTGGATTTGACGGTGGTGCAGAGGGTGAAATCATGGATCCAGAATGACCGGCCATCGGCCCGGTGCACCCGGTAGGGATGCATGCCGATCACCCGCACGCCCAGTTTTTCCAGGATGCGTACCACGTCGGAGAGCACCAGCGTATTGCGGCGGCTGAGCAATTTGAAATGCAGCAGGGCATCATGGGTTTCGGCCAGCGAGTCGAAGCGACTGACCTGATCGACGCGGCCGTCCAGGCTGTCGAGCAGGGCGATATCCTGCAGGGCCTGCTCGGGGGTGAAATGGTCGCGGTAGGCACTGCAAAACGCCATTTGATAACGCCTGGCCGTGCGTCCACCCAGCTCCCTGAGCTGTTTTTCCCAGTTGAAGGAGGGGCCCAGCTGGCTTCTGTTGCGCTGGATAAGGCGCCAGCAATCCAGCACCGCAGTGTAGAGCCGCTCCAGCTCCTGGCCCGCCAGGGCCTCGCTGCTGTGCTCGAGGAAATAGTCGTTGGCGAGCTCGGCGATGGCGTTGCTGTCGTTGTCATTGTGATGGGCGTGGATATGGTCGCTGAGGCGATGGAGGAGCTGCTGTTTTTCGGCATCGAATATCGGGGACATGGCAGTCGCTTCTACAGGGAAACAGTCGGTGTGTTTCATGGGGGGATAGGGAGGCGAGGCCTCCCTAGGGTGTGTAGATGGATGGCATGCCGGCCGTTCAGAGCAGGGCGTAGAGGCTCTTTTCCAGCACGTCCATGCTCTCTTCGATCAGCGCCTCGGGGATGGTCAGCGCCGGCAGGAAACGGATCACATTGCCACGGCTGCCGCAGGAGAGCAGCACCAGACCGTTACGGGCGGCTTCGGCGACCAGCGCCTTGGTCAGCTCGGCATCGGGTTTGTTGACATCGCCCTCATGGACCAGCTCCATGGCAATCATGGCCCCCAGATGGCGGATGTCACCGATTTTTTGCGGGTGCCTGGCCTGGATTCGCTTGAGGCGAGCGACGAAGGCGTCCCCCACGCGAGCGGCCCGCTGGCACAGCTGCTCCTCTTCAATGACCTCCAGCACCGCCAGTGCGGCCGCGCATCCCAGCGGCGAGCCGCCGTAGGTCCCGCCCAGACCACCCGGTTGCGGGGCGTCCATGATCTCGGCCTTGCCCACCACGGCCGCGATGGGGAAACCGCCGGCGATCCCCTTGGCCATGGTGATCAGATCCGGTTCGACACCAGCGTGGTCGCAGGCAAACATCTTGCCGGTACGGGCAAAACCGGTCTGGATCTCATCGGCGATCATCAGGATGCCGTGCTGATCACAGAGCTTGCGCAGGGCGTGCATGAATTCGGCCGGCGCGGGATAGAAGCCCCCTTCGCCCTGTACCGGTTCGATGATGATGGCGGCAACCCGGGCGGGTTCGATATCCACGCTGAACAGGGTGTTCAGGGCCGCCAGCGAGTCGGCTACCGAGATGCCGTGGTAGGCATTGGGGTAGGGCACATGAAAGATTTCGCCGGGGAAGGGACCAAAACCGCTCTTGTAGGGGGCGACCTTGCCGGTCAGCCCCATGGTCATGTTGGTGCGCCCATGGAAGCCGCCGTTGAAGGCGATGACGCCGCTGCGGCCCGTGTAGGAGCGGGCGATCTTGACGCAGTTTTCCACGGCTTCGGCACCGGTGGTCACGAAAATCGCCTTTTTCGGCGAGTCGCCCGGGGCGGCCGCGTTCAGCTTCTCGGCCAGTTCGACGGCGCTGGCGTAGGGGGTGACCATGACACAGGTGTGGCTGAACTTTTCCAGCTGCGCCTGAACGGCGGCCTGCACCTTGGGATGGTTATGGCCGGTGTTGACCACGGCGATGCCCGAGCCCAGATCGATATAGCGGTTGCCCTCTATATCCCAGAGCTCGGCATTGCGGGCCTTTTCGATATAGGCGTGGGTCAGGGTGCCCTGGCCGCGAGCAAAGGCCTGGTTTTTACGTTGTTGCAGGTCGGTGTTCTTCATCTGATGTACTCCAAAGAATGAGCTGGCGCTGTTATTTGATGCCCATGCACAGGTATTTGATGTCGGTATATTCATCGATACCGTATTTCGAGCCCTCGCGGCCGTGGCCGGACTCCTTGACGCCGCCGAAGGGCGCCACCTCGGTGGACAAGATGCCTTCGTTGATGCCGACCATGCCGTATTCCAGCGCCTCGGATACGCGCCAGATGCGGCCCAGATTGCCGGTATAGAAATAGGCAGCCAGTCCATAGGGGGTGTCATTGGCCAGGGCGATGGCTTCCTCTTCGCTGTCGAAACGCAGCAGCGGCGCGACCGGACCGAAGATCTCCTCCTGCAGTATTGCCATCTCCTTGCGGATCCCGGTGAGCACGGTCGGGGGGTAGAACAGCTCGCCCTGCTCGGAACGGCTGCCGCCGGTGAGGGCCGTGGCGCCGGCGGCCAGGGTCTCGCGGACCAGCTTGTCCACCTTTTCTACCGCGGCGCGGTTGATGAGGGGCCCCATGGTGATGCCGTCCTGGGTACCGTCGCCGAGACGGTACGCCGCCGCCCTGGCGGCCAGTTTCTCGGCAAAGGCATCGTAGACGCCGGACTGCACCAGGAAGCGGTTGGCACAGACGCAGGTTTGTCCCGCGTTGCGGTATTTGGAGGCCAGTGCCCCCTCCACTGCGGCATCCAGATCGGCGTCGTCAAACACGATGAAGGGGGCATTGCCGCCCAGCTCCATGGAGGTACGCTTGACGGTGGCGCTGCACTGGGCCTGCAGGATCTTGCCTACCCGGGTGGAGCCGGTGAAGCTCAGTTTGCGCACCAGGGGGTT
>JBFHKO010000057.1:0-12736 GCA_041595355.1 Aeromonadaceae bacterium | reverse complement strand
GCCGGCTCCCCACGATAGAAGTGGTTCAAATCACGGATCAGCGCCTTTTGTCCGGCATGCTTGTCGAAGTCCAGCAACCACCAGGGCAGCTGATCCTTGTGGTTCCACTCGGAAGACTGAGCAAATTCTGTACCCATGAAGTTCAGCTTCTTGCCCGGGTGGGCATACATATAGCCCATGTAGGTCCGCAGGTTGGCGGCCTGCTGCCACTCGTCACCCGGCATCTTGTACAGCATCGACTCCTTGCCATGCACCACCTCGTCGTGGGACAGCGACAGGATGAAGTTCTCGTCATAGTGATACACCATGGAGAAGGTCATGTCGTTATGGTGATGCTTGCGGTAGATGGGTTCCTTCTTCATGTACTCGAGGGTGTCGTTCATCCAGCCCATGTTCCACTTGAAGCCAAACCCGAGGCCACCCAGATCCACCGGCCGGGAGACACCGCCAAAGGCAGTGGACTCTTCCGCTATGGTCATGGCATGGGGATAGTCGCGGTAGACCTCGGAATTGACCCACTTCAGCAGGCTGATGGCCTCCAGGTTGTGATTGCCGCCATAGATGTTCGGCACCCACTCACCATCCTCCCGGGAGTAATCCCAATAGAGCATGGACGCCACCGCATCGACCCGCAGACCGTCGATGTGAAAATGCTCCAGCCAGTAGAGGGCGCTGGCCACCAGGAACTGACGTACATTGTCCCGTCCGAAATCATAGATGTAGGAGTTCCAGTCCGGGTGCCAGCCGCGGCGCGGATCCTCGTACTCGTACAGCGGCGTGCCATCGAAACGGCCCAGGCCATGGCCATCCGAGGGGAAGTGTGCCGGCACCCAGTCCAGGATCACGCCGATGCCGGCCTGGTGACACTGATCGACGAAATATTTGAAATCGTCCCCGGAGCCGAAACGGCTGGTCGGTGAGAACATGCCCACCGGCTGGTAGCCCCAAGAGCCACAGAAGGGATGTTCGGAAATCGGCATCAATTCGATGTGGGTATAGCCCATCTCCTTGACGTAGGGGATCAGCTCGGCCGCCATTTCGCGATAGGAGAGCGAGGTGCCGTCATCGTGGCGCTTCCAGGAGGCGAAGTGCAGCTCATAGATGGAGAGCGGTTGTTCCAGCTTGTTGTTCAGCTGGGACTGTTTCCACTGTGCATCGTGCCACTGATACTGGCCATGGTCGTAAACGACGGAGGCAAAAGAAGGGTACTGCTCGGAATAGAAGCCCACCGGGTCGGCCTTGTGCGGCAGGCAATTGCCATGGGGATCCTTGACTTCGTACTTGTAGCGCTCGCCCACCTGCATGCCGGGAATGAACAGGACCCAGTGACCACACAGGCTACGCTGCATGGGGTGACGACGACCATCCCAGAAGTTGAAATCGCCGATCAGGCTGACCGAGGTGGCGCTGGGAGCATACACGGCAAAACGCACCCCCTCGACGGATTGGCCCTCGACCTCGGTGCTCACCAACTGGGCACCCAGGGTACGATAGAGATTGGCGGCCTGATGGGTCAGATCGGCCAGCCCTGCGTAGGCAACGTCATGAAACTGATAGGGGTCGACGACATCGGTCTGCTCCTCGGCATACTGAACCTGCAGGCTGTAGGCAAAACGCTGTTGGCATTCGGGAAACTCGGCTTCAAACAAACCGGCGGGATCGGCGCATGTCATGCTGGCCAGGACGCTGCCATCAGCCAGGGACTTGACGGTGACTGCGGTCGCCGCGGGTAGCCAGGCGCGCAGCAGCAAGCCACTCCCCTGCGGATTATCCACCAGCCCCAGATGGTCAAAGGGCTGTCCACAACGTGCTCCGATCAAATTTCTTATTAACATGCCAATATCCTTAACTGCATCAAGATGCCCGAGCGGTGACATTCCTGCACGGGCTCGATTCATGGTTTTATTTTATTGTTGAGTCAGCGTGCTCACTGACCCGCCTGCCTACGTGCCCGGGTCATCTGACCTGCCAGGCCTTCCAACGATGCATCGCTAAACATCGTTTCCAACTCCCGACTGAGCTTGCGACGCCAGTTCGGGTATTCGGTGCTGGTGCCGGGAATATTGACCGGCTTGTCCATGTCCAGCCAATCTTCCAGCTGTGTACTGTACAAGGCGCTATTGCCAAGACACAAGTGAACCTGCAAGGCCTGGCTCAACTCGGTGCTCATGCCTACCCAGCTGACATCCTGGCCTACGGACGGTGGCAGCAGCTCATGCGCCCGCAGGCTGTTCAACACCTGCTGCTTGTTCTCATGCCGCTCCCGGTATTGGGCCTGCAATGCCTGCTCATCCGGACTGAGACCCAGCTCCCGTACCAGCTGCAAATCCTCGCAGTGCCAGTAGCCGCGCAGGGTCGGCATGTCATGGGTAGTCAATGCCGCCATGGCCTGGGCCGGATAGTCCCTGGGGGATTTGAAACCGCCATGTTGATGATCGCGCTCGAAAAAGAACACCTTGTAGGAATAGATGCCCCCCTCTTTGAGCAGCACATCCATGCCCTCGGGGATAGTCCCCAGATCCTCGCCGATCACCAGGCACTGATTGCGCACCGATTCCAGCGCCAGTATGGCCAGCAGCTCATCCACCGGGTAGTAGATATAGGCTCCCTGGCTGGCGGGCGCACCGGGCGGCACCCACCACAGACGCAGCAACCCCAGCGCGTGATCGATGCGCAATGCACCACAAGCGCGCATGTTGGCGCGCAACAGTTCGATAAAGGGTGCATAGGCCTGCGCCCGCAGCCGGGACGGATCCAGTGGCGGCAGCCCCCAATTCTGCCCGCGCGGCCCCAGCACGTCGGGGGGCGCGCCGATGCTGGCCTGTACGCAGTAGCTGTCATGATTGGCCCAGATCTCGGCCGACCCCTCGGAGACCCCCACCGCCAGATCCCGATACAGGCCGAGGAGCATGCCAGCCTGCCGCGCCTGCGCATCGGCCGCCTGCAACTGCTCGGCCGCCAGCCACTGCAGATACATATAGAAACGAATGTCGGCTTCATGCTCCTGCGCCCACTGGCCGACCGCCTCACCCTGATAATGACGCAGCGGTTCCGGCCAGGCAGGCCAGCCCCAGGCATTCTGCCCCTGAGCATAGAGATGGGCCTGCAGGGCATCGAAGATGGCCTGTTGGCGCAGACTGTCCCCGCCCTCGCGGATAAACTCGGCAAACGCCACGCCGCGCGCGGAGTGAGCATCCAGCGCGGCGGCGTCAAACAGGCGCTGCAACACCGCCAGCTTGGTTTGGATGACCTGGCTATAATCGACATACTCCAGCGTGCGCAATGCCGCCAGGCGCTGCTGAAAATCGACGGCAGCCACCTCGGCTTGCACAGCCGCATTGCTCCGAAACTCGGGAGTCGCCTCGACATCGATGTAGGCGATGTTCAGCCAGCGGCGGGAAGAGGGACTGTAGGGGCTGGCCGCCTCGGGATTGGCCGGGTAGAGCGCATGGATCGGGTTCAGGCCGACGAAGTCAGCCCCCCAGTGTGCCATCTGCTCGACCAGGCGGCTCAAGTCGGTGAAATCGCCGATACCCCAGTTGCGCTGGCTGCGCAGGCAATAGAGCTGGATGCTCGGCCCCCACAACTTGCGGCCCTCGGCCACCGCCGGCGGTTGATAGCAGCTGCCGGGGCTGACGATGATCTGCATGCAGGCCAGGGCAACCTGGCTCCCTTGGCGGCTCAGGGAGAGGCTGTGATAGCCCAGCGGCGGCAGCGCCGCCAGCGTCACCTGGTAGGCCTGGTATTCAAGCTCATCAAAATGGGCAACCCCAACCATCTCGCCATCGACAGGCAGCACGGTCCCGCTCAGCGGCGCCGCGCCCTCCAGCGCCAGCGTCCAGGCCAGTTCGTCGTTGACCTGCTCGATGGGCAGACGCAATTCCAGTGTCAGGGCCTCCCCGCTGCGCAGCACCCGTACCGGGTCCAGCGGCGTTTGCCAGTGCTGGCGCCACTCGGCATCCAGTTGCGCCCCCAGGGCCGCCTCGTCATCCACCCGGTAGCCCATGGCCGCCAACATGGCACGTTTGCTCTCGAGCGGCACCTTCGCCGGCTGACCCCAGGCATCCACGAACTCGCTGGCTATCTGCTTGGCGCTTGCCAACTGCTCAATCAAATTGGTCAACATGCTTCGTCTTCCCGCTATGTCCATTTAATGATTCCGGGTGAATAGCGGAGGCCCTCTCCCTGGCAGGATTGACGCCTCCGTAGTCCCTTTTGCTGGCGCTTTAGCTGACCCTAGTCACAATTTTCCCATATTATCCCGCAGACGACTGTGACCTCGTCGGCAGTAGTGGCAACGAAATCCGGTGGCCTGGGCAGGTAAAAAACGTGCCGCGTCACACGCGAGTGGAACCCAGTCTAGCAAAGCTGTGCGCCCTTGGTTATTGCCATAACCGGAAAAAACTTTCAGTGAATTTCATGATATATCGCAATTTAGTGCCGGTTGGAGGTTGACTCCCCCCCCTGATCTTGTAAATTTACCAGCGGAATTTTTCTGTTGAACATCACAAGTTGGATACAGCTATTATGACTATCAAAGTAGGTATTAACGGTTTCGGCCGTATCGGTCGTTTCGTATTCCGTGCAGCTTTCGAGCGTTCTGACATCGAAATCGTAGGTATCAACGACCTGCTGGACGTTGATTACATGGCTTACATGCTGAAGTACGACTCCACCCACGGCCGTTTCAAGGGCACCGTTGAAGTCAAAGACGGCAACCTGATTGTTAACGGCAAGACCGTTCGCGTTACCGCCGAGCGTGACCCGGCCAACCTGAAGTGGGATGCCATCGGTGCCGACGTGGTTGCCGAAGCGACCGGTCTGTTCCTGGATGACGCCACTGCGCGTAAGCACATCCAAGCTGGTGCCAAGAAAGTCGTTCTGACTGGTCCGTCCAAGGACGCTACCCCGATGTTCGTAATGGGCGTTAACGACAAGACCTACGCTGGCCAGGACATCGTTTCCAACGCCTCCTGCACCACCAACTGCCTGGCCCCGCTGGCCAAGGTCATCAACGACAAGTTCGGCATCGTTGAAGGTCTGATGACCACCGTTCACGCTACCACTGCTACCCAGAAGACCGTTGACGGCCCGTCCATGAAGGACTGGCGTGGTGGTCGTGGCGCTGGCCAGAACATCATCCCCTCCTCTACCGGTGCTGCCAAGGCTGTTGGCGTTGTTATCCCGGAACTGCAGGGCAAGCTGACCGGTATGGCTTTCCGCGTACCGACTCCGGACGTTTCCGTAGTTGACCTGACCGTGCGTCTGGAAAAGCCGGCTACCTACGCCGAAATCTGTGCCGCTCTGAAGGCTGCTTCCGAAGGCGAAATGAAGGGCGTTCTGGGCTACACCGAAGACCAAGTTGTTTCCAACGACTTCGTCGGTGAAGTGTGCACCTCCGTATTCGACGCCAAGGCCGGTATCGCTCTGAACGACAACTTCGTCAAGCTGGTATCCTGGTACGACAACGAAATCGGTTACTCCAACAAGGTTCTGGATCTGATCGCTCACATCTCCAAGTAAGATGTGTCGTTCGGCATGATCCATAAAAAAGCGGCCTTCGAGCCGCTTTTTTTTATTTCGCTATCCCAAGGGAGAGATATCGCATGTTGGAACAACTGCAATTAACCACCGTTCGGCGCCTGAGCGCCTCCTGTGAGCTGGCGCGCAGTGCAGAGGGACAAGAGTTCCTGTGCATCAACAACCATCAGGGCAACGCCATCATAGCGCTGTACGGTGCCCATGTGCTGCACTACCAGCCTACCGGCAAACCACCGCTCATTTGGCTCAGCCAGCAAGCCGTGCTCGATGGCAGCAAGCCCATTCGTGGCGGCATTCCCATCTGCTGGCCCTGGTTCGGACCCGCACCGGCACGCGTGGGTAGCGGCCGGCCGGCACATGGCTTCGCCCGCAATCGCGTCTGGTCACTGACTGGCGTATCGGACAGCCCTGCCGGTACCCTGGTGCACCTGTCGCTGCTGGACGATGACGCCACTCATGCGCAGTGGGATCACGAGTTCGAGCTGGATCTGGATGTACTGATCGCCGACAGCCTGAGCCTGGTGCTGACCACCCGCAACACCGGCAGCCAGCCCCTGACCTACAATGGAGCCTTGCACACGTACCTGAGCGTCGATGATCTGGATGCCGTGCGGGTCGAAGGTCTGGGTCCCGTCTACTGCGACAAGCTGGATGGCAGTCAGGAAAAACCGCTGCTGGCGCCGCTGGCGATCAGCGGTCCTCTGGATCAAATCTATCTGCAACCGGAAGCCTGTACCCGCGTCCAGGAGCCCGGACGAACGCTGACACTGGTCAACGGCAACCATGACTCCATCGTGGTCTGGAATCCCTGGGCCGAGGGCGCACGCGCCATGGCGGACATGGACGATGAGGGGTATCGCCACATGCTGTGCGTGGAGGCCGCCATCACCGGCAGCGAGGGAATAACGGTCGCTCCCGATGAGGAACACTGCCTCTCCTGCGTCATCCGCGCCTGAGCCGCTGCAAAAACAACAAGGGCACCCCAGGGTGCCCTTGTTCATGTGTGCTCGCGCACCTCAGCCTTTGCCCGCCGGGCCCGCCTGCAAACCGGCCGCAAAGTCGAGCATCCGCTGCAGCGGGATCAACGCCTGCTCCCGCGTCTTGGCATCGACATGGATGGCGTGACCAGCCTCGCCCTCCTCCAGCGCCGCCTTGATGGCGACCAGGCCGTTCATGGCCATCCAGGGGCAGTGGGCACAGCTGCGGCAGGTGGCTCCCTCACCGCCGGTCGGTGCCTCCAGCATCTGCTTGTCCGGACAGGCCTGCTGCATCTTGTAGAAAATGCCCCGGTCAGTGGCCACAATCAGCTTTTGCTGCGGCAGCTCCCGGGCCGCCTTGATCAGCTGGCTGGTGGAGCCCACCGCATCGGCCAGTGCGATCACCGAGGCCGGTGACTCAGGGTGCACCAGCACGGCCGCATCCGGATGCTCCTCCTTGAGACGCTGCAGCGCCTTGGACTTGAATTCATCATGCACTATGCAGGCCCCCTGCCAGCGCAGCATCTCGGCACCGGTCTGTTTTTCGATGTAGGCGCCCAGATGCCGATCCGGAGCCCAGAGGATCTTCTTGCCCTCGGCATCCAGATGCTCGACCACCTGCAGGGCGATGCTGGAGGTCACCACCCAGTCGGCGCGCGCCTTCACCGCGGCCGAGGTATTGGCGTACACCACCACGGTGTGCTCCGGGTGCTGATCGCAGAAATCGCTGAAGGCTTCGATGGGGCAGCCCAGATCCAGGGAACACTCGGCGTGCAGGGTGGGCATCAATACCTGCTTCTCTGGACTCAGTATCTTCGCTGTTTCACCCATGAAGCGAACGCCGGCGATGATGAGGGTCTTGGCGGCGTGCTGCTTGCCAAAGCGTGCCATCTCCAGCGAATCCCCCACAAAGCCGCCGGTCGCCTCGGCCAGGGCCTGGATTTCGGGGTCCGTGTAGTAATGGGCAATCAACACCGCCTGACGGGCCTGCAACAGCTGCTTGATGTCGGCCGTGAGCGTCTGCTGCTCGGCCGCCGATAGCGGTGCCGGTTTCAGGGGAAAGGGGTAGTCGATTTCAACAATACTGACCGCACTGCTCATCTTGATGTTCCGTCATTCCAGGATAATTCCCAATTATAACCACAAGCCGCAGTCGATCCCAAGCGGCCCGACCCGGGCGCTGCCGTGCGGCAAGCCCAGCCGCCACGCCACAACCTGTCGGGGGGCCCCGGATGCAAGGGGGCAACAGCAGGACGCATTCGACGAGCAGCGGTGAAAAATGTGCGGGTAAACTGGAAGCGAGGTGTTCCCCAAAGGGGAAGCGATAGAGACTGGAGAGGGCGTAACAAGAAGAAGAGGAGGATGGTGGGTCGTGCGGGATTCGAACCTGCGACCAATTGATTAAAAGTCAACTGCTCTACCAACTGAGCTAACGACCCAGATCTCTGAAAATCTGGTGGACGCTACTGGGATCGAACCAGTGACCCCCTCCTTGTAAGGGAGGTGCTCTCCCGGCTGAGCTAAGCGTCCGGGTATCTGGTGGGCTGTGAAGGGCTCGAACCTTCGACCAATTGATTAAGAGTCAACTGCTCTACCAACTGAGCTAACAGCCCAAATTTCTGCAAATCTGGTGGACGCTACTGGGATCGAACCAGTGACCCCCTCCTTGTAAGGGAGGTGCTCTCCCGGCTGAGCTAAGCGTCCGGGTCATATTGTGGTGGGTCGTGCGGGATTCGAACCTGCGACCAATTGATTAAAAGTCAACTGCTCTACCAACTGAGCTAACGACCCACGCAATGCCGGCGTTGCTAAACTGCCCTGCCGACGGCGGCCTATATTACGGATTTAGCTAACTGACGCAACAGAAAAATGGATAATATTGACTGTTTGCTCAGGCTTCAATCAATCCGCTCATATTTTGCCGACTGCCGCGCAAAAGGCACTTACCGGCTCCCCATCGCCTTCTTCGCCAGCTGGGCGGAGGAGGAGTTGGGATACTGGGCGATGACGAGCTGGAAGAACTTGTCTGCCTTTTCATTGTCACCCTCGAACTGGCTGATCATCCCCAACTTGAGGATAGCATCCGGTCGTTTGGCCGAGTCCTTGTACTTCTGGGCCACGGTCAGAAAATGCGTCTTGGCGCTTTCCCTGTCGCCCTGGTTGAACAGCAGCTGCCCCAGCCAGTAATGGGCATTGGGCACATAGGTGGACTGCGGATACTGGGCGATAAACGTCTGGAATGCCGGCACCGCCTTGTCGTACTGCTTATCCTTGATCACCAGATTGACGGCGGCATCATAGGCCTTGCTCTCCCCAGGCGTAGCCTGGTCGCTGGATGGCGTCGTGACGCTTCGCACCCCAGCGGCCGGGTTTGCGGCAGCAGGAGTCCCCCCAGCGGGCGCAGCCGCACCAGAAGGCACAGTCGGCGCGATGGCTGGCGGTGCCGCCTTGACCTTGTCCAGCTCCTGATACAGCGCCTTCTGGCGTTCGGTGGCCTGTTGCAGCTTGTAGTTCGCCTCCTCCAGCGCACCACGCAGCTGGCGCACCTCGTTACCCAGGACATCCAGCTGTTGCTGCATGTCAATCTGGATAAGATTACGGCTGTTATCGGCACGCTCCAAGCGATCGAGGCGTTCCTCAATCGAACCGCTGGACGCCGCCAGCAGGGGCGCCGCAGAAAAAAGAGCGGCCATCGTAATGGCCGCTTTCATACTGACGGTAGTCATCAACCGTTAGACCTTAGTAAACCAGAACAGCGCGACGGTTCTTGGAGAAGGCTGCTTCGGTGTGAGTGGTGTCAGCCGGCTTCTCTTCGCCGTAGCTCACGATGGACAGCTGAGAGGCATCCACACCCAGGTTTTGCAGGTAGATGGCCACAGCCTTGGCACGGCGCTCACCCAGGGCGATGTTGTACTCAGGGGTACCGCGCTCGTCACCGTGACCTTCGACCAGAACCTTGATGGTGCTGTTCTGCTTCAGGAAGTCAGCGTGGGCTTGCAGCAGCTCGGCGTACTGACCCTTGATGTCATCACGGTCGAATTCGAAGTAGATGGTGTTGTCCTGACGCAGGGCTTCATACTTCTGACGCATGGCTTCTTCAGCAGACAGACCCATCTCGGCCGGAGCGGTTTCCATGGCGGAATCGCTGGTGGCGGCGGAGGAGTCGCTGTTGGAGCTACAGGCAGCCAGAGTCAGCATCGGCAGAGCGACCAGCAGGCTTTTCAGAAGGGTGTTGATTTGCATTGTTATATCCTTGGAGATTTATGGTTAGGGTTAGTTCAAAAACGGCGACCAAGCAGGAGCTCTGACTTCGCCTTTGCTTGACGGCAGATTCGCTTTGAATCGTCCATCAGCCGATACCAGCGCCAATCCTTGTCGGCCCTGATAGACGGTGCTGTAGATTATCATACTCCCGTTCGGCGCAACACTGGGCGACTCGTCCAACGAGGTCTGTGTCAGCACATAAATTGCGCCGGTTTCCAGATCCTGTCGGGCGATGCGGTACTGGCCCTGAACGCGGCTCACCAGTACCAGGCTCTTACCGTCCGGTCCTACCGATGCACCCATGTTCATGTCCCCTTCCCACGTCACGCGCTGCGCGTCGCCGGATGACAAATTTACTCGATATATCTGAGGCTTGCCACCCCTCTCGGAGGTAAAATAAAGAGTCTGTCCATCCGCGCCCCAGGAGGGCTCGGTGTCGATGGCACGATCCGCCGTGACCCGCGTCAACTGCCGGCTGGCGATGTCGATGACATAGATATCCGGCTGCCCATCCTTGGAAAGCACCATGGCCAGCTTGCGCCCATCCGGAGACCACTGGGGAGCACCGTTGATGCCGTTGTAGGAGGCCACCAGAGAGCGTGCCTGGGTATAGAGATCCTGGATATAGATGGAGGCGCGACGCTTCTCAAAGCTCACATAAGCCAGCTTGCGGCCGTCCGGTGACCAGGAGGGGGACATCAGCGGCTCCTTGGAGCGCAGCAGCATCTTTTCGTTGTAGCCATCATAGTCCGCCAACATCAGGGAGAACGGATAGGCCGTTCCATGCTTGACGTTGATGTAGGCGATGCGGGTCAGGAAGGCGCCACGCTCGCCGGTCAGACGTTCGTAGACGATATCCGAGATGCGGTGGGCATACTGGCGCAGCTGTTTGCCGGAGACAGTGGCCACCCGGCTGTCCAGCACCGGGGACTTGCCGCCACCCAGCGCGAGGCTTTGGGACTTGCCGGCCACCACATCCACCAGTTCAAAGGTGACCCGATACTGATCAGCGCCGGCGGGTTCTATGCTGCCGACCACCATGGCCTCTATGCCCATGTTGCCCCACACCGGGAAATTAATCTCCTGGCTGGTGCCCGGAGATTGCGGCATGGAGATGCGATTGAGCGGATTGAACTTGCCGCTACGCATCAGATCCGAGCTGATGACATTGGCGACATCCTCGGGCAGGGCACCGCCGCCGGTCCACTTGAAGGCCGGCACCGCGATGGGACGCCCGCTGTCGATGCCGCCGGTCACCAGGATGGCCAGCTCGGCAAAGGCGGTCTGGCTCAGCAGCAGCCAGGCCAGCATTGCAGTCATGAGTTTCTTCATCTTCACCTACTTCCAGGTTGTAATGTCAGGGACAGATTTTTCGCACTTGCATAAATAGCCGCGGGCGGCGCCGGGAACTTGTCAATCTTGTTGATCGCAGCCACGGACGCACGACACACGGCCGTATCACCCTGGCCACCACTGACGGAAATGACCAGTCCATCAGGTGCCAACTGTACTTTCAACTGGCACTCCTTGCCAAACATGGTCTGATCCACCAGCCAGTAACGCTGGATGGTCGCCACTATCAGTCCCTGATAGGCATCCGTTTCACCGGGGCTGCCGGAAGCGGACGGGTTGTGCTGACTATCAGTGGCATTGGGGTCGTCCAGATCACTGAACAGCTCCTCTTCCAAGCGCTTGGCGTCCTGTTTCAGCTTCTGCTGGCGCGCCTGCTCTGCCTTTTTCTCGGCCAGCAGCTTCTTCTGCTCTTCGGCCTTTTTGTCAGCCTCCTGCTTCTTGCGCAGCTCTTCGGCCTTTTTCTCTTCAGCCTTTTTCTCGGCCAGCAGCTTCTTCTGCTCCTCGGCCTTCTTGTCGGCCTCCTGCTTCTTGCGCAGCTCTTCGGCCTTTTTCTCTTCAGCCTTCTTCTCGGCCTCTTTCTTCTTGCGTTCCTCGGCCAGCTTCAGCTTGAGCTCCTGCTCCTGCTTCTGTTTCAGGGCCTCTTCTTTTTTCCTCTCCACGGCCAGCTTCTGCTCGGCTTCCTTGCGCTGGCGTTCGACTTCCTGCTTGCGCTCGGCTTCCTTGACTGCCTTGCGTTCAGCCTCCGCCTTGCGCAGGCGCACCACCTCTTCCTGCTTCTGCTGGCGAGCCGCTTCGGCCTCGGCCTTCTGCTGCTCGACGCGCTCGGCTTCCTGCTGCTGCTTTTGCTGCTCCTGCTTGCGCGCAAATTGCGCCTGCTGCTTGAATTCCAGCTGGTCAACCACCACAGCGTGCATTATGGCGCCAGGGGTACCGGCCGGACGTTTTGGTGGCTCTATGTTGACCCCCACCAGCAGCACTACCCCGAGCGCCAGGTGCATCAGGATAGAGATAAGCAAGGGTCCGGTTATACGGCGTCTCACCCGATTCTCCCGGTTACTTGTCTCGTGGCTGGGTCATCAGACCAACATTCGGCACGCCCGCCTCTTTGAGGGCCGCCATCAACTGGATGACAAAGTCATACGAGACCTTGGCATCCCCCTGCACCACCACGAGTGAATCCGGGTGGCTTTGCAGGTACTGCTGCACTTCCATGGCCAGATCATCCAGCCCCACGGCCTGCTTGCTGGAGTTGCCGATATCGACGAAGTAACGCCCCTGGGCATCCACCGAGGCCACCACCGGCGTCTTGGCGTCATCCGGCAGCGGCTTGGAATCGGTCTGCGGCAGGTCGACATTGACCCCCTGCATGATGATGGGCGCCGTGGCCATGAAGATGATGAGCAGCACCAGCATGACGTCTATGTAAGGCACCACGTTGATCTCGGCGACCGCACGCCGCCGTCTGCGTTCCACCGGCTGCATCAGTGCTCTCCTGCCTTGCTGGTGGATTGCCGGTTGAGGATGGTGGAGAACTCATCCATGAAGTTGATGTAGCCGTTTTCCAGCCGTTCGACCTTGCTGCAAAAACGGTTGTAGAAAAT